>NZ_JBXUOW010000051.1:0-39169 GCF_057196645.1 Micromonospora sp. ATLC16 | reverse complement strand
CGCTCGTCCAGCTCGGCAAGCCGAGCCCGCAGCCCGTCATGTTCGGTACGGGCGCGCAGCAGCACCCGCTCCAGGTCCCGCGCGGCAGCGTCGCGCTCGGCGACGGCCTTCCTGGCGGCCTCGCTCGCCGCCCGGGCCGCCTTGCCGGCCGCCACCGCCCTCGCCACGGCCGAGCCTGCCGGAATCGCCGGCACCCGGGCCACCGTCTGCTCGCAGACCGGGCAGGCGTCGCCGTCGGTCAGGTGGACCCGCAACGCCGTCGCCTGATCGGCGGTCTTCGCCTCCTCGTGCGCCTGGAACGCCGCCGCCAGCTCCGCCTCGGCACGCTCGGCCGCTGCCTGCGCCCCGGTCAGTGCCTGCACCGCCGCGTCGTGCTCGACGCCGGCGGCCTCCGCTGCGGCCCGGACCTGCTCTGCCTGAGCGGACAACTGCTCCCGGTCGGCGTACGCCCGCAGCAGCATCCGCAGGGCACTCTCGTCGCCCTCGGCGGTCAACTCGCCGCGCAGCTTCTCCTCGCGCTCCTCGGCCAGCGACACCGCAGCCGCCGCCGCGTCGGACTCGGCCCGCGTCGCGGTAACCGCCCGAGCCACCTCGGCCACCCCGTCCGGCGCCCGGAGCTCGTCCAACGCGGCCAGCTCGGAGTCGAGCGTGGTCAGGGCCGCGGTGGCCTCCCGCACCGTCGTACGCGCCGCTTCCAGTTCCGGTACGGCCGCGGTCACCGACCCGGCCAGCTCCCGCATCCGCTCGACCTGACCGGTGGCCCGTGCCAGCGTGTCGTCGTCGACGTCGGTCAGCCCGGCGAGCAGCTGATCGACCGCCTCCAGCTTCGCCTCCGCCTGCCCGGCCCGGGTCGTGGCCCGCTGCTGCACCTGCTCGTACACGCCGAGGCCGAGCAGGTTGACCAGGATCTGCTGCCGGGTGGCCGGGCGGGCGTGCAGGAAGTCGGCGAACTGGCCCTGCGGCAGCACCACGCAGCTGGTGAACTGCTCGTACGGCAGACCGACCGCCGCCAGCACGGCGGCGTCCATCTCCGCCGGGGTGCCGGCGACCACCTCACCGAGATCCTCCGGACTGAGCCCGGTGTCCAGCTTGGTGGCGTCGAACCCCTCCGGCATCAGCTGCAACCCGGCACCGGCGGTCTTGACGTTGCCCCGGCTGTCCCGACGCACCACCCGGGTGGCGACGTAGCGGGCGCCGCCGGACTCGAAGACCAGTCGGACCCGCGCCTCGGTGGCCGACGGAGCGAGCGCGTTGCCAAGCCCCCGCGTGCCGCCCCACCGGGGCACCGTGCCGTACAGCGCGAAGCAGATCGCGTCGAGCACCGTCGACTTGCCCGAACCGGTCGGCCCGACCAGGGCGAAGAAGTCCGCGTCGGTGAAGTCGATTGTGGTGTCGTCGCGGAAGACGGTGAAACCGGCCAGGTCCAGCCGCATCGGCCGCATCAGTGATCGACCTCCTCGAGCAGTTCGTCGAAGAGTTCCCGGACGCCCTCGTCGGCATGCCCCCGGCTGTCCAGGTAGTCGGCGAACAACTGCCGGGGCGAGCGGCCGGACCGTTGGGCCACCCGGGTGCCGGTGCCGGGCGCCGGCACCAGCTCCGGGTCGATCCGGATCTCCAGGGCCCGGGGCAGCAGTTGCTGCACCTCCTCCCGCAGGCCGGCGCGGGGCTGCTCGCGCACGTACACCCGCAGCCAACCCTCCGGCGCAGTGATCTCGGCGAGCTGGGCGAGGGTGCCGCGTACGGTGCGCAGCGCGGTCGCCGCGGTGACCGGTTCCTCGCGGATCCGCGCCGCCGTGGTCGCGGTGACCTCGACCAGGGTCACCGCCGGGACGTTCTCCTGCTCGCCGAAGTCGACGGCGAGCGGGGCGCCGCTGTAGCGGATCGGGCACGGCCCCTGCACCCGCTGGGCGCGGTGCAGGTGCCCGAGCGCCACGTAGTGCGCGGTACCGGGAAAGACCGAGGCGGGCACCGCGTAACCCATGATGGTGTGCGCGTCCCGTTCCCCGCCGCCGGTGGCCGCGCCGACCACCGTGAGGTGGGCGGTGACCAGGTGCACCCGGTCCGGCTCGTCGAAACCCTCGGTCAGCCGGGCGAGGATGCGGCCCAGATGGTCGGCGTACGTCTGGGTGGTCTCGGCGGCGGTCAACTCGTACATCTCCACCGCGCGGACCGCGTACCGCTGGGACAGGAACGGCAGCGCGGCCAGCCGCCAGCGTTCCCCGCCGGCGGTGCTGCCGTCGATGACGTGTTCGGCCGGATCCTCACGTACGCCGCCGCGCAGGGTGATGCCGGCGGCCTCGGCCCACGGGCGCAGCGCGTCCAGGGCCGGACCGTTGTCGTGGTTGCCGCCGATCGCCACCACGTCCGCGCCGGTGCGGCGCAGCGCGGTCAACGCCCGGGTGACCAGCCGGGTCGCCTCCGGGGTCGGTGCCGCCGTGTCGTAGAGGTCACCGGCGATGACGACCAGGTCGGGCCGTTCCCGCCGGGCGATCTCGACGACCCCGGCCAGCACCTGCTTGTGCTCCTCGGCCCGCGACTGCCCCTTGAGGACCTTGCCCACGTGCCAGTCGGAGGTGTGCAGGATCTTCATTGACCAAGCCTCTGCGCTAGAACGGGATGTCGTCGTCGGCGCCGCCGCCGGACCCGACGACCGCGAACGGGTCGGCGGACTGGGTGATCGAGCGCAGGGTCTGTGCCGGCGCGGCCCCGGCCTCGGACACCCGCGTCGCCCAGGCGGGGAACGGGAACTCCAGACAGAGCGGCACCGGGATGTCCGGCTGGTTGACGAACATCGTGCCCGGCTTGGCCAGCAGCGCGCGTTGCCGCTGGGCGGGCGGGAGGAAACCGTACTCCGGGCGGGACGCCTCGGCCGGATCCAGCCGGCCCACCACCCGGATGGCCGAGTTGGTGACGATTCGCCGCTCCACCTCGCTGGCGGTCTGCTGCGCGCCGATCAGGATCACCCCGAGCGAGCGGCCCCGCTCGGCGATGTCGAGCAGCACCTCCTTGATCGGAGACGAGCCCTCCCGGGGTGCGTACTTGTTCAGCTCGTCGAGCACCACGAACAGCAGCGGCTTGGCGGTGCCGGCCTTCTCCTTACGCTCGAACTCGCTCTTGAGCGTCACACCGACCACGAAACGTTGCGCCCGGTCCGGCAGGTTGTGCAGGTCCACGACGGTGACCTGGGCGCTCTCGGCGGTGTTGATGCTGTGCGGGCGGCGGGTGGCCAGGTCGCCACGGATCAGCCGGGACAGGTCCTTCTTGCTGCCGATCAGCCGGCGGGCGAACGCGTTCACCGTGCCCAGGCCCACCGCGCTGCCCGCCCAGTCGCCGCGCGTCTCGTCGTCGCTGAGCTGCTCGACGACATGGTCGACCAGATCGCCGTAGCTGCCCAGCCGGACGCCGTCGATGCTGACGCCACCGTCGGCAGGCTGGGCGTACCGGGCCAGGTGGGCGGCGACGGAGTGGACCACCATCGTGTACTGCTGACGTTCGTCGTCGGCGTCGGCGAAGACGTACGGCAGGAGGCGGTCGGCACAGAACTCGGTGAGCGTCCAGTAGAAGCTGTCCACGCCGGTGAGCCGACTGCTCACGTCCGGCGTGCCGGAGGAGTCGCCGACCCGGGGCGGCGCGTAGACCCGTACGTCGGGGAAGGCGTCCGCGGCCAGGCCGAGCCGGGCGTACGCGGCCCGGGTCGGATCGTCGAGCCGGGCGTTCGGATGGTCGAGGAAGAGCAGGTCCTCGCCCTTGACGTTGAAGATCAGCGCCTTGGCGTTGACCGCGTCTCCGCCGAGCTGCCCGGAGCGGAACACCGAGTAGAGGAGAAAGGTGGCGAAGCTGGTCTTGGTGGCCACGCCGGAGATGCCGGAGATCGATACGTGCGCGCCCCGGCTGCCGTCGAGGAAGTCGGCGTTCAGATAGACCGGGACGCCGTCCCGGCCGGTGCCCATCGGGATGCGCCGTTCCATTCGGTCGAAGTGCAGCGCCCGGGCGCGGGCGTCGCCCTCGGCCCGGTGCACCACGGCACCCGGCTGCGGCGGCACGTAGAACTCGGGATCGACCCGGGTGGTGGTGATCTCGGCGGCCTCCTGCACCATCGCCGGCAGCGTGCCGTCGGCGATGGCGAAGACGTCGGAGTCGAACTGCGCGCCTTCGTGCCGCGCCCGGACCTGGGTGACCACTCCGGCGATGGTCACCGGCTCCCGGTCGGGCAATTCCCGCCGGGTGACCACCACGTCGTCGAGCTGGAGATAGCTGCCCGGGGCGACCGCCGTCCAGAACTGCAGGGGAGTGGCGTCGGCGGTGCCCAGCACCCGGCCCACCCCTTCGCCCGGGCCGTCGAACCCCTGGTCGGTCATCGGGCAACTCCGCTCGGTTGGTCGTCGCGGTCGGCACACACGCCCTGCATCCTGCCGGAGGAGTACGACAGGTCGCCACGCGACGCGGCGCAGGCCACGTAACGACATCGCGCCGAACGCGCACCGCGATCGGACGCTGACGGTGGGTGCCCGGGCTCCGTGCGACAAAGCCCTGGGCTGGCTATCCGTGAGCTGCCGAACCGCCGGGCCACGCCCGCCGACGACCGGCCCGTTCACCTCGGAGGGCGCGGAATCACCCGTCAGTGCCGGGCGTGCCGGAGCAGCAGGGTGCCGTCCTCGGCGCGCAGCACGTGCCGTAGCGGCAGGCGCCGGGCGGGACTCGGGTCACCGGCGGTGATCCGGCCGGGCCCGGCCCCGGCTAGCAGCGGCGCGACGGAGAGGCACACCTCGTCGACCAGGTCGACGGCGGTGAGGGCGCCGAACAGGTGCGGCCCGCCCTCGCAGAGCAGTTGACCGAGCCCACGACGACGCAGGTCGGCCAGCCCGGCGACCAGGTCGACCCGATCCTCACCGTGGCGTACCAGGTCGGCAACGGCGGTCAGGCCGGACGGTGCGGGCGCGTCCCGGCGGGTCAGCACCACGGGGCGCACGGGTGCGTCGGCGAAGGCGGCCTGGGTCGGGTCGAGGTTCAGGGTGCCGGAGACCACCACCAGGGTCGGGTACTCGGCCAGTCCGCGCGCGCGCCGCCAGGCCCGCCGTCGCTCGTCGAGCCGGATCGCCCGGTATCCCTCGTGGCGCAGTGTGCCGGCGGCCACCAGCAACGCGTCGCAGAGCATCCGGAGCAGTCCGAAGACCCGCTTGTCGGCGGCACCGGACAGCCCGGCCGAGTAGCCGTCGAGGCTGACCGCGCCGTCGACGCTGGCCACGAAGTTCATCCGCAGGTGCGGCTGCTCGACGCGGCCGTACCGGGCGATGAGCGCGTCGTCGTCCACCGGCTTCGGGGACGGGTCCGGCCAGAGGACGGAAATTGGTGCTCCGTCGCTCATTCGCCGGCCGGACCGGTGACGGGAGGGGTCGGTCGGGAGGTACGGTGCTGGCAGTCGCACCAGTTCCGGCCCGGGCAGTCGTCGTGCCGTCGCGCCCGGCACGCTCGGCAGATCATGCTCGCAGCCTATGCCGTGGAAGGATGGGACACCCATGCCGCGTCAGATTCTCCAGCTGAGGATGTCCCTGGCCGGGGTTCGCCCGGCGATCTGGCGTCGGGTGCTGGTGCCCGGCGGCTACACCCTGGACCGGCTGCACCGTGTGGTGCAGCACGCGATGGGCTGGCGCGACTGCCACCTGCACTCGTTCGAGATCGACGGCGTGCAGTACGGCGAACCCGACTCGGACGGCGAGCTGTCCCTGCACGACGAGCTGGACGTCCGGTTGGACGCGGTGCTCGGCAAGGGCAGCCGGTTCCACTACACGTACGACTTCGGCGACTGGTGGGAGCACGACCTGCTGGTCGAGGACGCCTTGACCGCCGAGGCGGACGAGCGCTATCCGCGCTGCCTCGACGGGGAGCGGGCCTGCCCACCGGAGGACGTCGGCGGGCCGCAGGGCTACCTGGTGCTGCTCGCCGCGTTGGCCGAGCCGGGCCATCCGGAGCATCAGACGATGCGGGACTGGGTGGGTGCCGGTTTCGACCCGGCGGCCTTCGACGCCGGCCGGGTCGACACCCTGCTGCGTCGCCTCTGCTGACCGCCGCTTCCGGGCCGGGAACCCAACCGTCCTTCCCGATTGTCCGCCGGGTCAAACGAGCTGCGTGGTAACGATCTGGGATCGCTCCCACCGGACTATTGACACTCCTGACACCTGCCGGCAATCTCATGGGAGCGTTCCCAGGAGGCGTGGATCACATGGTGCGCCTTTGGACGTCGACGCCGGCTGACGCAGCCGGTGCCGGCAGGCGCTGCGGCACCCCCCACCAGAGACAAATGCAGCCTCACCATCGAAAGAGGGGTCAGGATGAGCCTCACCACGCGGCGTTCCCGCATGGCGGCAGCCACCCTGGCCGCGATCACCGCTGTCGGCGGTCTCGCGGCCTGTGGCAATGACGACGACACGCCGGCCGAGGGCGAGAAGCCCGCGAAGCTGGTCGTCGACACGTTCGGCGAGTTCGGCTACGACGAGCTCGTCAAGCAGTACGAGGAGCAGACCGGCATCAAGATCGAGCTGCGCAAGACCGCACAGCTCGCCGAGTACCGGCCGAAGCTGGTCCGTTACCTCGCCACCGGCAAGGGCGCGGCCGACGTGACCGCCCTGGAAGAGGGCATCCTCAACGAGTTCAAGGCCAACCCGCGCAACTGGGCCGACCTGACTCCGCTGGTGTCGTCCGAGATCGCCGACGACTACCTGCCCTGGAAGTGGGAGCTGGGCAAGGCGCCGGACGGTCGGCTGATCGGCCTGCCGACCGACGTCGGCAGCCTCGCGGTCTGCTACCGCAAGGACCTGTTCGAGGCCGCCGGCCTGCCCGCCGAGCGGGACGCGGTCTCCGCGCTCTGGCCGGACTGGAACGGCTTCCACCAGGCTGGCCAGAAGTACAAGCAGGCCACCGGCAAGGCGTTCATCGACTCGATCACCGCCGTTTCCAACGGCGTGCTGTTCCAGCAGGGCAGCGACCTGTTCTACGACAAGGAGAACAACATCATCGCGGACTCCAGCCCCGCGGTGAAGGCTGCCTGGGATACCGCCACCTCGATGGTGGACATCTCCGCCAAGGCGTCCACCTGGTCGCCCGAGTGGTCCGGCGGCTTCAAGCAGGGCACCTTCGCGGCCACCTTCTGCCCGTCCTGGATGCTCGGCATCGTCGCGGACAACGCCGGTGAGGAGAACAAGGGCAAGTGGGACGTGGCGGCCGTGCCGGGCGGCGGCGGTAACTGGGGCGGCTCGTGGCTGGCCGTGCCGGAGCAGAGCAAGTACCCGGAGGAGGCGGCGAAGCTCGCCGAGTTCCTGACCAACGCCACCAGCCAGGTGGAGGCCTTCAAGGCCAAGGGCCCGCTGCCCACCAACCTGGAGGCGCTGAAGGACGAGGCCTTCCTCAGCTACACCAACGAGTACTTCAGCAACGCGCCGACCGGCAAGATCTTCGGCGAGAGCGTCGCCCAGATCGAGCCGATCCACCTCGGCCCGAAGCACCAGGCGGTCAAGGAGAACGCGTTCGAGCCGGCGATGCGGGCGTTCGAGAACGGGCAGGCCAGCAAGGATGCGGCCTGGGAGCAGTTCACCAAGGACGCCCAGACCCAGGGCGCCTTCTGAGTGATTCCCTTCCGGTGGCGTTCGGGACTACCCGAACGCCACCGGTCGGTCCCCACCGCGCAGCATCCTGCGCGAGGGCCCCCGGGCCTCGCTGGAAAAGGAAACTCGAATGAGCGAGCGTAAGCGAGCGAATCATCACCTCAGTGCCGTGGTGCCTCGTGGCGGCACGGAGCGCAGCGGAGTGTCGTCATGAGCCTGTCGGCCACGACGGCGCCGCCGTCGCCAGCAGCACCACCTCCCGACGTCCCCGCCCGACGCCGGCGGGGCTATCTCTTGAACCGCCTGGATCTCAAGTACTCCCCGTACCTCTACATCGCGCCGTTCTTCCTGATCTTCGGAGCCTTCGGGCTGTACCCGATGTTGCGCACCGCCTGGATGTCCCTGCACGACTGGGACATGGTCGGCGAGCACACGTTCATCGGGTTCGACAACTACACCGAGCTGATCTCCGACGACTACTTCTGGAACGCGCTGGTCAACACGTTCGGCATCTTCGCCCTGTCGACCATCCCGCAGCTGCTGATGGCGCTGTTCCTGGCGAACCTGCTCAACCAGACCCTGCTGCGTGCCAAGACCTTCTTCCGGATGGCCATCTTCGTGCCGAACGTGGTGTCGGTGGCCGCCGTCGCGATCGTCTTCGGCATGCTGTTCCAACGCGACTTCGGCCTGTTCAACTGGTTGCTCGGGCTCGTCGGGGTGGACCCGATCGACTGGCGTACGCAGGAGTGGAGTTCCTGGACGGCGGTCGCCACGATGGTCAACTGGCGGTGGACCGGCTACAACACCCTGATCCTGCTCGCCGGCATGCAGGCCATCCCGAAGGATCTGTACGAGGCGGCGGCCATCGACGGGGCCAGCCCGTGGCGGCAGTTCTGGCAGATCACCCTGCCGATGCTCAAGCCCACCTTCATCTTCGTGGTCATCCTCTCCACGATCGGTGGCATGCAGCTGTTCACCGAGCCGCTGCTCTTCGGCAACGGCAGCATCATCGGCGGCAACCAGCGGGAGTACCAGACGCTGGCCATGTACATGTACGAGAAGGGCATCTACAACCTGAGCACCGCAGGTTACGGAGCAGCGGTCGCCTGGGCCATCTTCATGATCATCGTCTTCGTGTCGCTGATCAACTTCGTACTCGTCCGCCGCGCGGCCAAGTGAGGAGAGATCGATGACCTCGGCCTCGAAGCGCCTGTGGCGCACCAGTCCACTCACCTACATGGCGCTCGTCCTGGCGGCGCTACTGTCTATCTACCCCTTCTACTACATGATCGTGATCGGCACCCGCAGCCTGGAGTCGATCAACGACGTGCCACCGCCGATGACCCCGGCGGGCGCGTTCGGCGACAACTTCGGGCGGGTGCTCGACAACGACGCGGCCAACTTCCTCAAGGGCCTGATGAACTCGATCATCGTCTCCTCGGTGGTCACCGTGTCGGTGGTGCTCACCGGCTCCCTGGCCGGCTTCGCCTTCGCGAAGCTGCGCTTCCGCGGTCGTAACGTGCTGCTGCTGGCGATCATCGTCACCATGATGATCCCGACCCAGATGGGCCTCATCCCACTCTGGGGCATGATGCAGTCGCTGGGGTGGTACGACACCCTCTACGCGGTGACCGTGCCGTTCCTGGTGAGCGCCTTCGGCGTCTTCATGATGCGGCAGTACGCCAGCCAGGCGATCTCCGACGAGCTGATCGAGGCCGGCCGCGTCGACGGTGCCAGTACCTTCCGGATCTACTGGAACATCGTGCTGCCCGCGCTGCGCCCAGCGGCCGGCGTGCTCGGTCTGCTCACCTTCATGGAGACCTGGAACTCCTTCCTCTGGCCGTATGCGATCCTCACCCCGGAGAACCCGACCCTGCAGGTCTCGCTCTCCTTCCTCTCGTACGCCTACTACACGGACTACTCCCAGGTCTTCGCCGCCACGGCGGTCGGCACCATCCCGCTGGTGCTCGTCTTTCTCCTCTTCGGCCGCCAGATCATCGGCGGCATCATGGAAGGTGCAGTCAAGTCGTGAGCAACCCCGCCAACCCGCCCGCCGTCGGCGTCCTCGACGAGCGTTCGCCGCTGACCTTCCCGCCCGGCTTCCTCTGGGGAGCGGCGACTGCCGCGTACCAGATCGAGGGCGCGGCGAACGAGGGCGGCCGGACCGCATCGATCTGGGACACCTTCAGCCACACCGAGGGCCGGACGGTCGCCGGGCACACCGGCGACGTCGCCTGCGACCACTACCACCGGCTCGGCGACGACGTCCGGCTGATGGCCGAGCTGGGGTTGCAGTCCTACCGGTTCTCGGTGTCCTGGCCCCGGGTGCAGCCGGGCGGGTCGGGTCCGGCGAACGCCGAAGGGCTCGACTTCTACCAGCGCCTGGTCGACGAGCTGTTGGCCAACGGGATCGAGCCCTGGCTCACCCTCTACCACTGGGATCTGCCGCAGGAGTTGGAGGATGCCGGCGGCTGGCCGGCCCGGGACACCGCCGCCCGGTTCGCCGACTACTCCCTGTTGGTGGCCGACGCGCTGGGCGACCGGGTGAAGTACTGGACGACGCTCAACGAGCCCTGGTGCTCGGCCTTCCTCGGGTACGGCTCCGGGGTGCACGCCCCGGGCCGCTCCGACGGGGCCGACGCGGTCCGGGCCGGACACCACCTGATGCTCGGGCACGGGCTCGCCGTGCAGGCGCTGCGTACGGCGGTGCCGCAGGCGCAACTCGGGGTGACCGTCAACCTGTACCCGGTCACTCCGGCCAGCGACGCGCCGGGCGATGTCGACGCGGCCCGGCGGATCGACGCCCTGGCCAACCGGTTCTTCCTCGATCCGATCCTGCGCGGCGCGTACCCCGACGACCTGGTGGCCGACCTGGCGAAGGTGACGGACTTCAACCACGTTCACGACGGCGACCTGGCCACCATCTCCACCCCGTTGGACGTGGTGGGCGTCAACTACTACAGCCGGCACGTGGTGGCCGCGCCGATCCCCGGCGAGCAGCCGGAGGCCTACTGGCGGGACCAGGCCTGCTGGCCGGGCAGCGCGGACGTCCGGTTCGTCACCCGGGGAGTCCCGGTGACCGACATGAACTGGGAGATCGACGCTCCCGGTCTGGTGGAGACGCTGCGTCGCGTGCACGAAGAGTACACGGACCTTCCGCTCTACGTGACCGAGAACGGCTCGGCCTTCGTCGACGAGGTCGTCGACGGGCAGGTCAACGACACCGATCGGCTGGCCTACTTCGACGCCCACCTGCGCGCCTCGCACGAGGCGATCAGCGCGGGCGTCCCCCTGCGGGGATACTTCGCC
Organism: Micromonospora sp. ATLC16; assembly: GCF_057196645.1. Lineage (NCBI taxonomy): Bacteria > Bacillati > Actinomycetota > Actinomycetes > Micromonosporales > Micromonosporaceae > Micromonospora > Micromonospora sp. ATLC16. The sequence continues at coordinate 28,262 of NZ_JBXUOW010000051.1, read as the reverse complement.
TGGTCGCTGATGGATAATTTCGAGTGGGCCTGGGGCTACACGAAGCGGTTCGGCATGATCTACGTCGACTACGACAAGCAGACCCGCATCCCCAAGTCCAGTGCCAGGTGGTACGCGGAGGTGATCCGACGCAACGGTCTGGCCGCACAATAGGCGATGGCCAGCCAGTAACGGGCGGCCCGGCACCAGCGCTGATGAGGTGCCGGGTCCGCCTGACGTCGGAGGAGCAGACGATGACAACGCAGCGCACCCGGTCGCTCGGGCGGCCGACGCTCGACGCGGTCGCCGCCCGCGCCGGAGTTGGCCGTGGCACGGTCTCCCGCGTGGTCAACGGCTCCCCGCAGGTGAGTCCGGAGGCCCGGGCCGCCGTGCAGCAGGCCATTGCCGAACTGGGGTACGTACCCAACCGCGCGGCTCGGGCGCTGGTCACCCAGCGGACCGACTCGGTGGCCCTGGTGGTCAGCGAGTCCGGCGAGCGGATCTTCGCCGAGCCGTTCTTCGCCGGCATCGTCCGGGGGATCAGCTCCGCCCTGCTGGAGACGCCGTTGCAGCTCTGGCTGGCCATGGCCCAATCACCGCTGGAGCGGGAGCGGGTCGAGCACCACCTGACCAACCAGCACATCGACGGCGTACTGCTGCTGTCGCTGCACGACGACGATCCGCTGCCCACCCTGCTGGAGGAGCGTGGCCTGCCCACCGTGCTCGGCGGGCGGCCCGCGCGGATGCTGCACCCCGAGGCGCAGCCGGCCTCGTTCGTCGACGTCAACAACGCCGGCGGGGCACGCCAGGCCGTCGAGTACCTCGCCGGCCGGGGACGGCGGCGGATCGCCACCATCGCCGGTCCGCAGGACATGGGCGCCGGCCTGGCCCGGTTGTCCGGCTATCGGGACGCGGTCCGCACCGCCGGGTTCGGCGTCAACCCCGATTTGATCGCGTACGGCGACTTCAGCGAGGAGAGCGGGGCGACGGCCATGCGGGGGCTGCTGGAGCGTTGCCCCGACCTGGACGCCGTGTTCGTTGCCGCCGACCTGATGGCCTTCGGCGCCATGCGGACGCTGCGGGAGGCCGGCCGCCGGGTGCCGCAGGACGTGGCCGTGGTCGGCTTCGGCGACGAGCCGATCGCCCGGCAGGCCAACCCGCCACTGACGTCGGTGTTCCAGCCGGTGGAGGAGATGGGCCGGCAGATGGCGCGGCTGTTGGCCGACCGGATCCGCGGCGACGAGTTCGCCACTCCACACGTCGTCCTGGACACCCAGTTCGTCGAGCGCGCCACTGCCTGAGCCACGCGCCACCCCGAGCCTTGCGGGCGGTGTGGCGGCGCTCAGGCGGGGGCGGTCCAGCGGCGTAGCTCGCGCTTGGCGAGGCTGTTGCGGTGCACCTCGTCGGGGCCGTCAGCGAGGCGCAGCGTGCGGGCCTGGGCCCAGAGCGCCGCGAGGGGAGTGTCCTGGCTGACTCCGGCCGCGCCGTACGCCTGGATGGCCTTGTCGATGACCCACTCGGCCATCGCCGGCGTGGCGATCTTGATGGCCTGGATCTCGGTGTGGGCACCCTTGTTGTCGACGGTGTCCATCAGCCAGGCCGTCTTGAGGACGAGCAGCCGGGCCTGTTCGATGCGGACCCGGGCCTCGGCGATCCACTCGCGTACCACGCCCTGCTCGGCGAGCGGGCGGCCGAAGGCGACCCGCTCGACGGCTCGGCGGCAGAGCAGTTCCAGCGCCCGCTCGGCCATCCCGATCAGGCGCATGCAGTGGTGGATCCGGCCGGGGCCGAGCCGGGCCTGGGCGATGGCGAAGCCGGTGCCCTCGGCACCCACCAGATTTTCCGCTGGCACCCGTACGCCGTCGAAGTCGATCTCGGCGTGCCCGCCGTGCGAGGCGTCGCTGTAGCCGAAGACGCGCATGCCCCGGCGGACGGTGACCCCGGGGGTGTCACGGGGGACCAGGATCATGCTCTGCTGGCGGTGCCGGTCGGCGTCCGGGTCGGTCTTGCCCATCACGATGAAGATCTCGCAGGCCGGGTCCATCGCGCCGGAGGACCACCACTTACGGCCGTCGATGACGTAGTGGTCACCGTCGCGGCGGATCGAGGTGGCGATGTTCGTCGCGTCGGAAGAGGCCACGTCGGGCTCGGTCATGCAGAAGGCGGAGCGGATCTCACCGGCCAGCAGCGGGGTGAGCCAGCGCTCCTGTTGGGCGGGGGAGCCGAATTCGGCGAGCAGCTCCATGTTGCCGGTGTCCGGTGCGGCGCAGTTGAGCGCCTCCGCGGCGAGGTGTGGGCTGCGGCCGGTCAGCTCGGCCAGCGGAGCGTACTGGAGGTTGGTCAGCCCGGCGCCGTGGCGCGGATCGGGCAGGAAGAGGTTCCACAGTCCGCGTCGACGCGCCTCGGCCTTCAGTTCCGCCAGCACCGGCGGGCGGGCCCACGGGTCACCGGCGGCGACCACCTGGGCGGCGTGCACCGGCTCGGCCGGGTACACGTGCTGCTCCAGGAACTCGGCCAGCTCCGTGCGCAGCTGCTCGGTCCGGGCGTCGTACGCGAAGTCCATCAGGTCTCCCTCACCGCGGTCAGTCCGTGTGCAACCAGCGGGGCAACGAGGCCGCCGATGGTGTCGAAGCCTTCGCCGAGCGTCTGGCCGAGGGTGTGCCGGTAGTGGATGCCCTCGCAGATGACGGCGAGTTTGAAGCAGCCCAGCGCGATGTGCCAGTGCAGGGGACCGACGTCGACGTCGCTGCGGCCGGCGTACCGGGCGATCAGCTCGTCGCCGTTGGGGAAGCCGGCGCGCGGGCCGAGGCCGTCGGCGACCGGGTTACCGGCGGAAGCCGCGCTGCCGCCGAGCACGTCCCAGTACGTCAGCAGCAGCCCCAGGTCCGCCAGGGGATCGCCGAGGGTGGCCATCTCCCAGTCCAGCACCGCCGTCACCGTGACCGGGTCGACGGTGGCGAGCAGGTTGTCCAGCCGAAAGTCCCCGTGCACGATCCGACCGGCGTTGGCACCCTCCGGCGCGGTGCCGGCGAGCCGGTCGCGCAGCTCGTCGATGCCGGGCAGCGGTCGGCTGCGGGATCGGTCGAGCTGCCCCGACCAGCGGCGGACCTGCCGGGCCAGGAACCCTTCCGGGCGGCCGAAATCGGCCAGGCCGACCGCTGCCGGCTCGACCGTGTGCAGCGCCGCCAGGGTGTCCATCATCGTCATGGCCAGTCCGTGTCGCTGCTCGTCGGTGAGCCGGTCGGTGCGGGAGCGGCTGCGGAACACCTCGCCCGGCACCCGCTCCATCAGGTAGAACGGCGCTCCCAGCACCTCCGGCTCGGGGCAGAGCAGCAGGGCGCCGGGCACCGGGACGTCGGTCGGGGCAAGCGCCGAGATGACTCGGAACTCCCGGGTCATGTCGTGCGCGGTGGCCAGCACGTGCCCGAGCGGGGGACGGCGCAGCACCATCTCCCGATCGCCGGTGTGCACCAGGTAGGTCAGGTTCGACCGGCCGCCGGCGATCAGCTCGGCCCGTAACGGGCCGGCGGCCAGATCGGGGCGGTGCGCCGCCAGGTGGCTGCGGAGCCGGTCCAGATCCAGACCGGCGGGCGAGCCGGCGGTCGGTACGGTCATCCGGACAGTCCATGGCAGCTCCGACGGGTTGTCAAGGTCAGGTTTGACCTTCGGGACATGCCGCCGCAACAGGGACGAAATGGTCAACTGGCAGGCTGATGCCAGCCTGCCGGCCAGTGTGCCGGCCCGCCGAGCGGAGGGGTTTGAGATGTTGCTGCGCGTTCGGGTCACCCTGCCGGACCGTCCAGGCACGCTCGGTCAGGTGGCGCGCACCCTCGGCGTGTCCGGGGCGGACATCGTCCAGGTGGTCGTGCTGGAACGTCTCGGCGGGCGGGCGGTCGACGATTTCACGGTGGTGTGGCCGGGTGCCGGGCGGGTGGAGCGGTTACTGGCCGGCCTGGCGGCGATCCCCGGCGTGCGGGTGGACGGTGTCTGGCGGGCGATCGGCGCGCCCACCACCACCGGCCAGGACGCCGAGCTGCTGGCCCAGGTCGCGGCCAACCCGACCGACGGGCTGGCGACCATGGTCGACGCGGTGCCCGGGCTGCTCGCCGCCGACTGGTCCGTCGCCGCGATGGTGCCGGTGGACTGGGCATCGCGTACCGGAGGTGGCGGTGCGACGGTCGGGCACGCCAGTTGGCGTACCCCGGTGCCGCCGAAGCTGCCGGAGGTGACCCCGCTGCGCGCCCGGTCGATGACCGCGCCCGACGGCAACCATTTCGCGGTCGCACCGTTCGGGCGGGCCGGGCTGGTGCTGGTGGTGTCCCGCGAGCACAGCGAAACCCTCAAGCCGGCCGCCTTCCACTCCACCGAGGTGGATCGGCTCGCCCAACTGGTCCGCGCCTGCGCCGTGATCCTCGGCGACCGGCTCGACCTGGTGGGCGTTCCGCCGGTCAGCGCCAAGCCCTGAGCGGGTGTGACGCAGACCGCAGGGCCGATCGCGGCTGGACATGGTGAGGCAACCGACCGGCAACAGCCGCGGACGAGGGTGGCTCGCGAAGGGAGGCGACGATGACGCTGTGGCGGATCCGAGCCACCGTGGACGACCGGCCGGGTTACCTGTCGGTGCTCACGGCGAGCCTCGCGTTGCGTGGAGTCAACATCCTCTCCGTGCAGGTGCACACCACCGAGCACGCTGCCGTCGACGACTTCCTCGTCGACGCGCCGGACACCCTCGACGAGGCGGGACTGCTCGCCGCGGTCGAGCGTGGCCGGGGGCGGGACTGCTGGGTGGCGCGCAGTGAGGCGCGTGGCCTCGCCGACCAGCCGACCCGGGTACTCGGGCTGGCGACCCGGCTGGTGCACGACCCGGACGCGACCGGCGAGGTGCTGCGGGCCCTGCTCGGTGCCGACGAGGTGACCTGGCGGGCCGCGCCGGCCCTGACCCGTCCGGGCATCGAGGACATGACGATGCTGCTGGCCGATCCGAACGGCGGGTCGTACACCCTGCGCCGGGCCGCGCCGAGCTTCACCCCCGCCGAGTACGCCCGCGCCCAGGCGCTGCTCGAACTGGGGGCCACCGCCGTCCGCCGCAGCACCGAGCAGGTCACCGTGGTCCTGCCCGACGGTGCCGAGCTGACCGTGCGCCCCGCCGTGGCGGACGACCTGACGGCGGTGGTCGAGTTGCATCAGGCCTGCTCGGTGCGCAGCCGGCAGCGCCGCTATCTGGGGGGTGCGGGTCTGCCCTCCCCGGCCCGACTACGTCGGCTCCTGGAGCCGGCCCGCGGGCTGACCCTGGTCGCCGCGACGACCGGCTCCGGCGGGGCGGCGGAGTCGGTCGTCGCGATGGCGAACCTGCTCGCCGAGGGCGACGAGGCCGAGTTGGCGATCCTGGTACGCGACGACTGGCAGCGCCGTGGGCTGGGCTCGACATTGCTGCGTCGGTTGACCCGGCAGGCCGAGTCGGCCGGCTACGCCGCGATGGTGCTGCACGTCCAGGCGGACAACGCGCCGATGATGCGTACGCTGCGCCGGTTGTCCCGACCGACCACCGTCCAGCGGGACGGTGCCCTGCTGACCATGACCGTGCCGTTGGTCGCCGAGGAACCGGCGGCGGCGAAGAGCGCCGGCTGACGGCTCAGACGACCGGCCTCCGGTGCGGAGTCCGGTGAGGTGGGCAGGATTCCCGGTGCGGGAGTCCTGCCCGCCGCGTGTCTCGCGGCCGGGAGCCCGCCAGAGACCAGGTTTCGCAATGTAGGTGGTGTCACCGGCCTGGTGGTCGAACGCCTCACCGGTGGCAACGCCCGACGGGTTCGCCGGGCGGGCTTCCCAACCGCCGGTACCCGGATTACATTGTCAACTATCCATGGGAGCGCTCCCGGTCCTGTTGGAGTCACCTCGCCACCACCACCGTCGGCAGCCGTCCACTCCGACGCGGGCACGCGTCCGGTCGATGCCGTCGGGCACGCATCGACAGGAGTAGTCGCATGCACCTACCCCCACGGTCGGGCCGCGTCCTCGGCAACCGACCTCAGCCGGATCGGCCCTCGCCGCGCCACCGTCCCGACCAGCCCTGGCCCCGCCGGATGCTGGCCGCCGTCACCGCGCTCGCCGCCGGCCTCGCGCTTGCGCTCGGCGTACCCGCGACCGGTGCCGCCGCCGCACCGACCGACGGTGCCGGTGCCGCCGCCGCGCCGGCCTTCAACTATGCCGAGGCGCTACAGAAGTCCCTGCTGTTCTACGAGGCGCAGCAGTCCGGGGAACTGCCGGACTGGAACCGCGTCTCGTGGCGCGGGGACTCGGCGCTCCGCGATGGCTCGGACGCCGGACTCGACCTCACCGGCGGCTGGTACGACGCCGGTGACCACGTGAAGTTCGGCTTCCCGATGGCGTTCAGCGCCACGATGCTGGCCTGGGGTGCGGTCGAGTACCGGGCCGGGTACGCCGCCGCCGGACAGCTCACCCACCTGCTGAACAACCTTCGTTACGTGAACGACTACTTCATCAGGGCGCACCCGTCGCCGAACGTCCTCTACGGCCAGGTAGGCAAGGGCGACGACGACCACAAATGGTGGGGGCCGGCCGAGGTGATGCCGATGGCGCGCCCCGCGTACAAGATCGACGCGAGTTGTGGCGGCGCGGACCTGGCGGGGGAGACCGCCGCCGCGATGGCCGCCTCGTCCATGGTGTTCCGACCCACCGACGCCGCGTACGCCGACAAGCTGCTGACCCACGCGAAGCAGCTCTACACCTTCGCCGACACGGTGCGGAAGAACTACCACGAGTGCATCACCGACGCGACCAGCTTCTACCGCTCGTGGAGCGGCTACCAGGACGAGCTGTGCTGGGGCGCCCTCTGGTTGTACCGGGCCACCGGTGACGCCGCGTACCTGGCCAAGGCGGAGAGCGAGTACGACAAGCTCGGCACCGAGCCGCAGACCACCACCCGCTCCTACAAGTGGACCGTCGCCTGGGACAACAAGCAGTTCGGAGCGTACGTGCTGCTGGCCAACCTGACCGGCAAGCAGAAGTACGTCGACGACGCCAACCGGTGGCTGGACTTCTGGACGGTCGGCGTCAACGGCGAGCGGGTCCGGTACTCGCCCGGCGGAATGGCGGTGCTCGACTCGTGGGGCGCGCTGCGGTACGCCGCCAACACCGCCTTCGCCGCGCTGGTCTACAGCGACAAGACCACCGACGCGACCCGTAAGGCGCGCTACCACGACTTCGCCGTCCGGCAGATCAACTACGCGCTCGGCGACAACCCCCGCAACTCCAGCTACGTGATCGGCTTCGGCGCGAACCCGCCGAAGAACCCGCACCACCGCACCGCGCACGGCTCCTGGTGGGACAGCATGACCGTGCCCACCGAGACCCGGCACACCCTCTACGGCGCGCTGGTCGGCGGGCCGTCCTCGCCGAACGACGCGTACACCGACAACCGGTCGGACTACGTGATGAACGAGGTCGCCACCGACTACAACGCCGGCTTCACCTCCGCGCTGGCCCGGCTGTCCCAGGAGTACGGCGGCACCCCGCCGGCCAACTTCCCCGTGCCCGAGCAGCCCGACATCGACGAGCTGACCGTGGAGACCACGGTGATGCAGAACGAGACGCGGGCCACCGGCATCAAGGCGATCATCTACAACAAGTCGGCCTTCCCGGCCCGGGCGCTGACCGACGCGAAGTTCCGCTACTACTTCCGGCCTGACGGCACCGGCCCGGTGCAGGTGACCTCCAGCTACACCCAGGGCTGTCCGGCGCCGACCACCGCCCGCCAGGCCAGCGGTGACCTCTGGTACGTCGAGGTCGACTGCACCGGGCACACCATCGCGCCGGCCGGCCAGTCGCAGCACCGGATGGAGGTGCAGTTCAAGGTCGGCGTGCCCGAGGGCGGCACCTGGAACCCGGCGAACGACCCCTCGTACCAGGCCACCGCCGGCCCGAACCGCAACGTGCCGCTCTACTCCGGAGGCGAGGTGGTGTGGGGTTCGGAGCCCGCGCCGGACGCCCCCGACACCACCCGGCCGACCACCCCCGGCACCCCGGTGGCCACCTCGGTCAGCCCTCGCGCGGTGAGCCTGACCTGGGAGCCGTCCACCGACTCCGGCAGTGGGATCGACGTCTACCTCGTCAGCACCCGCCAGGTCGGCAGCGACGCGATCGTGTTGCACAACGCCAGCACCAACTCGCTGACGATCGACGTGACACCGGCCCGGACGTACGAGTTCAGCGTGCAGGCCCGGGACAGGGCCGGCAACACGTCCTTCTCCTCACCGACGCTGACCGTGACGACACCCGCCGTCGACACGGGTGACACCGTCCCACCGACCAAGCCCGGCACGCCCACGGTCTCCGCGGTCACCTCGACGAGCGCCACGCTCACCTGGGCCCCGTCGACCGACAACGTGGGCGTCGTCGGGTACCGGATCTACCGTTCGTACCTGGTCGACACCCTGATCGACACGGTCACCGAGCCGACCTACAGGCTGACCGGCCTGACTCCTGACAGCGCGACCCCCTTCTACGTGGTCGCGATCGACGCGGCCGGCAACACCTCACCGCCCTCGGGCACGGTGATGGTGACCACGTCGGCGCCGCTGCCCACCTCGCCCTGCCGGGTCACCTACGGCACCAACGACTGGAGCGCCGGTTTCACCGCGAACATCACCATCACCAACACCGGCACGACCGCGATCAACGGCTGGACGCTGGCGTTCAGCTTCCCGAACGCCGGGCAGCGGGTCGGCCAGGGTTGGTCGGCCACCTGGTCCCAGACGGGTGCGGCGGTGACCGCCACCAACCTGTCGTACAACGGCAACCTGGCGCCGGGCGCGTCGGTCGGCCTCGGCTTCAACGGCACGCACACCGGCAGCAACCCGAAGCCCACCTCGTTCACGCTCAACGGCGCCACCTGCACCATCGCCTGAGGGCCGATCGCCTGACCTCGGCGGCGTCGTGTCGCGTGACAGAGCAGCTCACTGCGCCTCGGTGGGTTCGCTATCGCGGCCGGACGCCGTCGAGGGCCAGGCACCTTCGCGCAGCGGGCTCGGCGCACGCTGCGCACGACCGGCGGGTGACGGGGTCAGTCGGCCAGTTCGTCGGCGAGCAGGTCCATCAGCAGGCCGTCGCGCCAGCGGCCGTCGGCACCGCGCTCGTAGCGGCGCAGCACCCCGACCGGGCGGAAACCAACCTTGGCGTACGCCCGGATCGCGGGGGTGTTCGCCGCGGCCGGGTCGATGGTGAAGCGGTGATGGCCGTAAGCGTCGATCAGGTGCCGAACCAGGGTGCGGATGGCGTCGCCGGCGAGCCCGCCACCGCGTACCGACGGGTCGAGGAAGATGTCCAGGCTGGCGTGCCGGTAGTCGGGGTCGTCCTCGGCGTACCACTGGATCGCGCCGACCACCCGGTCGCCGTGCTCGATGGCGTACACGGTCAGGTCGTCGTCGGCGAGATCGGCGGCGACGGCGGCGACCAGGTCGTCGTCGCCGCGCCACCAGCGGCGCACCTCAGGCTCGGCGCGGATCCTCGCCAATGCGGCCACGTCGTCGGCCGTCGCCGGTCGTAGCGTCACCGCCGTGCCGCGCAGCATCCGCTCAGCTCCACATCTCGCCGTGCTCGACGCAGATCGCCGACCAGCCGACCGGCAGCACCTGCACCTTCATCCGACGCCGGCACTCGGCGCAGTACCGGGGCGGCTCCAGGACCCGGGCCGCCGCACACTGCTCGTGCGCGCCGGACGCCGCCGCTTCCCCGCACCTGTCGCACCAGGTCCGACCTGCCACGGCCGGCATCACAGGGTCGCCGACAGCGCCTTGACCGGCATCTTCAGCTCGTCGAGCAGCGTGAGGTCGTCGGTGGCGGGTCGACCGAGGGTGGTCAGGTAGTTGCCGACGATCACGGCATTGATGCCGCCGAGCAGCCCGTCGCGGGTACCGAGATCACCCAGGGTGATCTCCCGGCCGCCCGCGTACCGCAGGATGGTGCGCGGCATGGCCAGCCGGAAGGCGGCGATGGCCCGCAGCGCGTCCTTGCCCTCCACCACCTGGCGGTCACCAAGCGGCGTACCCGGCCGAGGGTTGAGGAAGTTCAACGGCACCTCGTGCGGATCCAGCTCGGCGAGCTGCGCGGCGAACTCGGCCCGCTGCTCGACCGTCTCGCCGAGGCCGAGGATGCCGCCGCAACAGACCTCCATGCCGGATTCGCGGACCATCCGCAGGGTCTCCCACCGCTCCTCCCAGGAGTGCGTGGTGACCACGTTCGGGAAGTACGACCGGCAGGTCTCCAGGTTGTGGTTGTAGCGGTGCACCCCCATGTCGACCAGCTCGTCGACCTGCTTCTGAGTGAGCATGCCGAGCGAGGCGGCGACCTGGATGTCGACCTCGGCCCTGATCGCGGCGACGCCCTCCCGCATCTGCTTCATCAGCCGGGCGTCCGGGCCCCGGACGGCGGCCACGATGCAGAACTCGGTCGCCCCGGTCGCGGCGGTCTGCTTCGCCGCCTGCACCAGCGATGGAATGTCCAGCCAGACCGACCGCACCGGCGAGGTGAACAGGCCGGACTGGGAGCAGAAGTGGCAGTCCTCCGGGCAGCCGCCGGTCTTCAGCGACACGATGCCCTCGACCTCGACCTCCGGGCCGCACCAGCGCATCCGCACCTCGTGGGCGAGCTGGAGGGTGGCGGACAGGTGCTCGTCGGGCAGGTTCAGCACGGCGAGGACACCGGCCTCGTCGAGACCGACGCCGTTGTGCAGCACCTGGTCCCGGGCCCGGTCGAGGATCTCTGGCATGGCACGTACCCTACAAGGCCGCCGCGTCGCCCGGTCCGACCCGGCCGCCCGGTGGCTCGACGCGACGGCACCGTCCGGCGCGGGTGGGGCCGAGCGTCGCACCGGTGGCGCGGTCGGCACCGGCCTGAGCTGGCGCGGCGAGCCGTACGCCGCCACGCCGGTCTGGGTATCCCGGGTGGTAACTTCGCCCGGCGGAAGCGACTGACGGGCGGAAACCGGCGGAAGGGACGTGGTCGTGGCGGACTGGCTGGCGGCGCTGGACCGCCGTGCCGAGCTGCGGGCGAAGGCGGGACTGACCCGCCGGCTGTACCCCCGCGCCGCCGCCGACGGCGTGATCGACCTGGCCGGCAACGACTACCTGGGCCTGGCCACGCACCCCGAGGTGATCGCCGCCGCCGCCCGGTCCCTCGCCGCGTACGGGCTGGGTGCGACCGGCTCGCGGCTGGTGCGCGGGTCGACCGAAGCCCACCGCACGTTGGAGGAGACGCTCGCCGACTGGCTCGGCACCGATCGGGCTCTGGTCTTCTCCTCCGGTTACCTGGCCAACCTCGGGGCGGTCCGCGCGCTGGTGCGTCCCCGCACGCTGCTGGTCTCGGACGCGCACAACCACGCCTCACTGATCGACGGCTGTCGTATCTCCGGTGCGGAAACGCTGGTGACGCCGCACGCCGACGTGGCGGCGGTCGCCGCCGCCCTCGCCGCCGCACCGGGTCGGCCAGCCGTGGTGGTCACCGAGTCGGTCTTCTCCGTCGACGGTGACCTCGCCCCGCTGGCGCGGCTGCACGCCACCGCCCGCGAACACGGCGCGTTGCTGCTCGTCGACGACGCGCACGCGGTGGGCGTGCTCGGCCCGGACGGCGCCGGCGCGGTGGCCGGTGCCGGGCTGACCGGCGAACCCGACGTGGTGGTCACCGCGACCCTGTCCAAGGCGCTCGGCGGAGCCGGCGGCGTGGTGGCCGGCCCGGCCGAATTCGTCCGGCACCTGGTGGAGACCGCGCGGACCTTCATCTACGACACCGCCCTGCCACCCGTGGTGGCGGCCGGGGCGCAGGCCGCCGTCGAGCTGGCCCGCTCCGGCGCCGGCCTGCGCGCCGAACTGGCCGAGCGGGTCACCCTCGCGGTCGGCCGGCTGCGCGCCGCCGGCCTGGACGTCTCCGCCGCCGACGCCGCCGTCGTCTCGGTCACCGCACCCGGTCCGGAGGCGGCGACGGCGTGGGCCACCGCCTGCCGGGACCGTGGAGTTGCGGTCGGCTGTTTCCGCCCGCCGTCCACCCCCGACAACCGGTCGAGGCTGCGCCTGACGATCAGCGCCGGGATGCCGCGAGCGGAATTCGAACACGCCCTGGAGGTCATCGTGGAATGTGCGCCGTGACGGATCAGTGGCGTGGACCGGTGCTGGTCACCGGCACCGACACCGAGGTCGGCAAGACGGTGGTGACCGCGGCCATCACGGCCGCGGCGCAGGCGGCCGGACTGCGGGTCGCGGTGGTCAAACCGGGCCAGACCGGTACGGCGACCGGCGACCCCGCCGACGTCGAGACGGTCGCCCGGCTGGCCGCCCCGATGACCGGTCGTACGCTGGCCAGCTTCCCGGACCCGCTCGCGCCGTTGGCCGCGGCCCGGGTGGCCGAGCTGCCGCCGCTGGAGCTGTACAGCGCGGTCGACGCGGTGCGGGAAGAGGCCGACAAGCACGATCTGGTGCTGATCGAGGGAGCCGGTGGACTGCTCGTACCGATGGGCCTGCGGCCGTCGGGGGAGCCGTGGACGGTCGCCGACCTGGCCGTGTCGCTCGGCGCTGCGGCGGTGGTGGTGGCCCGGGCCGGCCTGGGCACCCTGAACCACACCGCGCTCACCCTGGAGGCCCTGGACCGGCGGGCCGTGCCGGCGGGGGTCGTGATCGGTGCCTGGCCGACCGAGCCGGAGCTGGTGCACTGGGCGAACCTGAGCGACCTGCTGCCGAACCTGCTCGGCGCGCTGCCGGCCGGGGCCGGGTCGATCGATCCGGGAGTGTTCCGGCGCTCCGCGCCGGGCTGGCTCACCCCGGCGCTGTACGGCGTACTCGACGACTGGCGCGCCTGGGCTGACGAAACCATCTGACCCGAACCCGCCGACCTGCTGACTTTCGTCAGTGCCGACCTCGGCCGGGGGTGGGTAGCGTGACCGCTGTGCACAAGAGGTGGCGTGACCTGCTGCTCTGGGCGGTGCTGGCCGCGCCGTTCGGGTACGTCGGCGCTACTCCGCCGTACTCCCGCGACGCCATGGCGTCGCTGCTCATCGGCCTGGGCGGGGCCGGTGTCGCGGTCGCGGTGAGTCGGCGGCTGCCGCTTGTCGCCCTGCTCGTGGTGGTGCTCGGTACGCTGCTCGACGGCAACTTCGTCTTCGCCATCCCGGTGTTCAGCTACCTGGCCGGCCGACGCAGTCCACGTCCGCTGCCGGTGGCCGTGGGGTTCGCGGTGGTCGCGGCGGGTGGGACGCTGCTCAATCTCGGGCTGCTCGGTACCGGCATGGCCACCTGGTTCCTGCTCGCCACGGTGCTGCTCTTCGCGGGTGTCTTTCCCTGGCTGATCGGCAGGTACCGGCGGCAACAGGCCGCGCTGGTCGACGCCGGTCGCCGCTACGAACAGGCCCGTACGCACGAGCGACAGGGGGCGGCGGAACGGATCCGGCTGCGCGAGCGGGCCCGCATCGCGCGGGAGATGCACGACTCGCTCGGGCACGCGCTGAGCCTGATCGCGCTGCGTGCCGCCGCACTGGAACTCGCCGACGGACTCGACGTCCGGCACCGCGCCGCCGCCGGTGAGCTGCGGGCCAGTGTGGCCGAGGCGACCGAGCGGCTGCACGGGATCATCGGGGTGCTTCGTGAGGAGACCGCACCGGTCACCACCCGCCCCGCCGGGGAGGACATCGCCGAACTGGTCGACGGCGCGCGGGAGGCCGGCATGGCGGTGCGGCTGGACCTACGGAGCATGTCGCCGGACCCGGCGGAGGTGCCGCCGGGCCTGCCGAACGCGCCGCCGGCCCTGCCGGAGCTGACGTGGCACGCCGTGTACGGGTTGGTGCGCGAGGCGTTGACGAATGCCGCCCGGTACGCGCCCGGAGCCGAGGTGACGGTCAGCGTGGTGCGGCGGGGGGACGGTGTCGTAGTGGAGGTGGTCAACGAGTCACCGCCGGCCGGTCCGCTGCCGGGACCGCCCGCCACCGGCTCCGGCCTGTTCGCCCTGGCCGAACGGGTCCGGCTCGCCGGTGGCTCGCTCAGCGCCGGGGAACGTCCGCAGGGCGGATTCGGCGTCCGAGCCCGATTACCCCTACCTGCCGCCGCCAGCAACGCTGACGCCGCTCTCGCGGCCCTGCCCGACGTGACCGACCTGCCCGACGCGGCGCCGGCCGGCTCGGCTGCTGCCGGCGGTCACCCGGTTGGCTCGGCAGCCCGCCGGCAGGTCCGGCGCAGCCTGCTGGTGGCGCTCGGCGCACCGGTCGGCCTCACGCTGGCACTGTCGCTGATCTACTACCCGGTGGCCACCGTCGGCACCGTGCTGGACCAGAGCACCTTCGAGGAACTGCCGGTGGGTGTCGCCCGGGGCGACCTGGTTGGCCTGCCGCCCCGGCAGGTCGACCGGCCTGCCGGGGCGCGGCCGGACTGCGAGTACTACACCGACGGCAACTTCCCGCTGGCCGAGCCGACGTGGCGGTTGTGCTTCGTCGACGGGCGGCTGGTCAGCAAGGTGCGGATGAACGAATGACGAGCGTCCAGTTGGAGCCGGTACGGGTGCTGTTGGCCGACGACGAGGCGATGATCCGGGCGGGCGTCCGGGCGATCCTGGCCACCGACCCCGGCATCGAGGTGGTCGCCGAGGCCGGCGACGGCCGGGCGGCCGTGGAACTGGCCAGGGCCCACCGACCTCGGCTGGCCCTGCTGGACATCCGGATGCCGAAGCTGGACGGGCTCGCCGCCGCCGCCGAGATCCGCCGTACGGTGCCGCAGACGGCCACCATCATGCTCACCACGTTCGGCGAGGACGACCATGTGGCCCGGGCACTGGGTCACGGGGCGAGCGGCTTCCTGCTCAAGTCCGGCGACCCGCGGGAACTGATCGCCGGGGTGCACGCGGTAGCCGGTGGCGGCGCCTACCTGTCCCCGACGGTGGCCCGCCGGGTGATCGAGCTGGGCGGCGACCGGGTTGCCCGTCGACCGCTGGCCCAGGACCGGCTGGCCGGGCTGACCACCCGGGAGCGGGAGGTGTTGGCGTTGGTCGGGGCGGGACTGTCCAACGCCGAGATCGCCCGCCGGCTGTATCTGGTCGAGGGCACCGTGAAGACCTACCTGACAAGCATCTTCACCCGGCTTGAGGTGCGTAACCGGGTGCAGGCGGCGATCCTCGCGTACGAGGCGGGGCTGGTCGAACCAGTCGAGTAGGCACCAGCCCCGCCTGACCTCTCACGCGTCGCGTCTGCGCAGCGCCGCTCGGCCGGCGAGCAGCGCCGCGGCGGCCCAGCCGGCGAGCAACAGCAGCCCGACCGCCGCCGGATACGGTCGCCCGTCGCCGACCAGGAAGTGCCGACCGGCCTCGCCGGGTAGTGCGTCGGCGATCCGGTTCAGTGCCGTGATGTCCGGATCGCGCAGCGACAGTGGCACGATCATCAGCACCGCGAGGAGAACCGTCAGGGTGAGCACCGCGCTGCGCAGGAAGGCTCCGAGCCCGAGCGCCAGAACACCGATCAACGCCAGGTAGGCGGCCAGCGCGACCACGTCGCGGAGGGTGCCGGTCACCGGCGCGGCACCCCATTCACCGAGCACCGGCGAAGCGACAAGCGCGCCGACGCCGCCGAGTAGCAGCCCGAGACCGAAGGTCACGGTCGCGGTGACCGCCGCCTTGGCCAGCAGTACGCGACCCCGCGACGGCGTGCACTGCAGGGTGGTGCGGATCGTCCCGGTGGTGAACTCGCTGGTGATCATCAGTAGGCCGAGGGCCAGCACGGCGTACTGGACCAGCTCCAGCGAATCGATGAGCACGCTGCCCAACGGCACCACCCCGGCATCGTCGCTCGCATCGTCGTTCGTGTTGCCGTTGGCGACGTAGATCGCCAGCTGCCCGGCGGTGGCCGCCATGAGCACCACCGCGGCGAGCACCGTCCACCAGGTGCTGCGTACCGTCCGGAGCTTGGTCCACTCCGCGCGGATCGTGGTCATGCCGCCGCACCTCCCGCGCCGGCCGGGTACTCGACCTGGTTGGCGGTCAGGGCCATGAAGGCCCGCTCCAGGGATGCCTCGTGCGAAGCCAACTCGTGCAGCGGCACCCCGAGTTCGTACGCCAGCTCTCCCACGCGCTCGACGGTGCTGCCGGTGACGGTCAGCTCGTCGGGTCCGCCGGACTCGACCACCGCATCGGCGGCGGTCAGCCGGTCGGCGAGGGCAGCCAGCCCGGCCGGCTGCGGGCTGCGGACCCGTACGGCGAGCCCGCTGTCGGCGATCACCTGAGCGGTCGGCGCGTCGGCGATCAGCCGGCCCTGGCCGAGCACCACCAACCAGTCCGCGGTCTGCTGCATCTCACTCATCAGGTGGCTGGAGATCAGCACCGTCCGGCCCTCGGCGGCCAGGGACCGGCTGAGCTGCCGGATCCAGCGCACCCCGTCCGGGTCGAGACCGTTCACCGGTTCGTCGAACATCAGCACCGGCGGGTCACCGAGCAGGGCACCGGCGATGCCGAGCCGCTGACCCATGCCGAGGGAGAGTGCGCGAGCCGGCTTGGCCGCCGCCCGATCGTCGAGCCCGACGGTGGCGAGCACCTCCTCTACCCGGCGTTCGGATATGCCGTTGCTGGCGGCCATCGCGGACAGGTGGGCCCGGCCGGAGCGGGCTGGATGCAGGGCCCGCGCGTCCAGCAGCGCACCGATCTCGTGCAGCGGCCGGCGCAGCTCGCGGTACGATCGCCCGCCGATCAGCGCCTGGCCGGCGGTGGGCTGGTCCAGTCCCAGGATCAGCCGCATGGTGGTCGACTTGCCGGCGCCGTTGGGCCCGAGGAAGCCGGTGACGCGGCCGGGACCGATCTCGAAGGTCAGCTCGTCGACCGCGGTGGTCTCCCCGAACCGCTTGGTCAACGCACGTAACGTAATCATGTCCGGACATTAGGTCCGCGACGGGCCGACCCACCGTGCCCGAAAGGCACCACCCGGCCCTGACTTTCGTCAACTCACGCTCTCGTCACCGCACGCCCGACCCGACGGCGGACGACGAAGGTGTCGGGCATCCGGAAGGTGAGATTGTCGGGATAGTGGGGCGGACGCACCACGCGTACCCCGGACAGCAGCGGCGCGGCCTCGCGCACCAGCGTGACGGCTTCCATCCGGGCGAGTTGGTGGCCGACGCAGCGGTGCGCGCCCGCCCCGAAGGCCACATGCCGGCGCGAGCCGCGCTGCCCCGGGCGGAAATCGTCCGGAGATTCGACGACGTGCGGGTCCCGTCCGGCTCGGGCCAGCCACAACACCACACTGGTACCCGCCGGCACCCCCGTCCCGCCCAGCGTGGTGTCCACGGCGGCGACCCGCCGCCAGGTGACGATCGGCGGTTCCAGTCGCAGCCCCTCCTCCACCACGTCGGCGGCGTCGACCGAGCCGTCGCACAGCCCGGTGAGCACCGCCGGCTCACCGGTGAGCCGGTGCAGCAGCAGGGTGAGAAACTGCGAGGTGGTCTCCTGCCCGGCGACCAGCAGGAAGAACAGCGCGCCGACGACCACGTCGGGCGGGTGCCCGGCGGCGCGCAGGGACGCGACCAGACCGTCGCCGGTGGCCGCGAAATCCCGTAGCAGCCGGTGGAAACGCCCCACCTCGGCGGCGAGTACCCGCTGCCGCTCGGCGTCCAGCGGCGCCCAGAAGAGTTCCAGCGCCGCGCGGGCGAACTCCTTCACCGCCGCGACGGGGGCGTCGGGCAGGTCGACCAGCCGGGCCAGGACCAGCAGCGGCAGGTCGGCGGCGAGACCCGCGTGCAGGTCGACCGGTGCGCCGGTGTCCAGGGCGGCGGTCAGTTCGCCGACCCGCTGCCGGACCAGCGCGGTCAACCAGTCCCGTTGGGCGACCACCCGCTGCGGGTGCAGGGCCTCGGCGACCAGGGCACGGATCCCCGGATGACTGACGCCACCGTTGTTGGCCAGCGTCGGTGGTAGCCGGAACCGATGGGCGGCGAGCACCCGCAGCGCGGCCACCGGCAACGGGGTGACCGCGTCCAGCGCGTTGTCGGGTCGGAACGTGGTGGGATCGGTGAGCACCTGCCGGACCAGGGCGTGCCGGGTCACCAGCAGGTGCTCGACGCCCACGTGGTCGGCGACCCGGGCCACGTCGGGCCAATGGGTAACGCCGGCCCCGGCCGCTGCGGGCGTCGGGACCTGCTCCCAGCTGCGGAACAGCACGGCGTCACGCTAGTCGGCCGGTCCCGGTCGGCTGTTACGCAGCCGCCACACCGTGGTGCGCTTCACCCGTACGCTCTCCAGCGCCTCGCTGACCGGCACCTCGTAGGTGGCGAGTTCGTCGAAGCGTTCCCGGGGCAGGAAGACCCGCCCCGGATCGCCGACCAGCACCGACGCGCCGGCCCGGGTGGCACGCAGCAGGAACCGCAGGACCCGGTTGGCCATCGCCCCGCTGTAGAAGACGTCACCGGCCAGGATCACCTCGGCGTCGCCCGCGTCGCCGTCGAGGAGGTCGCCGAGTTCGGCGTCGACGCGTACCCCGTTGGCCTCGGCGTTGAGTGCGACGGCCGCGACGGCCAGTTCGTCGACCTCCACGGCGCGGACGGCGGTCGCGCCGGCCCGGGCGGCGGCGATGGCCACCAGGCCGGAGCCGGAGGCCAGGTCGAGCACCCGGCGACCGGCCACCGTCTCCGGGTGGTCGATGACGTAGCGCGCCAGAGCCTGGCCGCCGGCCCAGGCGAAGGCCCAGAACGGTGGCGGACGGTCGCTGCGGAACTCGCCCTCGGTCAGCTCCCACAACCCGATCGGCTCGTCCGCCTGGTGCAGCCGCACCTCGGGCACGAAGGCGACGGGGGCGAGTCGGGCGTGCAGCCGGACGAAGGCGGTGGAGAGGGCGGACATCCGGTGATTGTCCACCGTCACCGTGCCCGGCGTGTCGCGGGTGATCCGTGAGCGGTTCAATACCGTACGTGAAATCGGGCATCTCGCTTCACGGTACGTGCGAACACGCCCGTCTACCGGGTGGCCTCCCGCGCTCCTAGCGTTGCCAATGGAGACGACCAACGGGAGGACGGATCGTGAAGAGGCTGTGGCGTTACACGCTACGGATCGGGGTGGCGCTGGCATGTCTCACCGGGGTGGACTTCGCCATGACCGCGCCGGCGCACGCGGCGTTCGCCACCGAACTCGGCGGCCTGCCGGACCAGTTCACCGCCGGTGGGCGGGTGGCGACGGTCTCCGCTGTGGTGTCCCGCGACGACCGGGGCGACTGCATCAAGGTGCGCTGGTCCCTGGTGCTGGGGGTGCAGGGGTTGCGACTGGACCAGGTGCGGGTGGATCGGATCGAGGAGACAGGTTCGTTCCCGGTGGAGGTGCGTGCCGAGGGCGACGCGGCTCGACTGACCGACCGTCAGCTCGACCCGGGCACGCTCTGCCCGGGGCGTACGGTCACCGCGCGGTACCGGATCGCGTTCGACCGGGACGTCGACCGGGGGCGGGTGAGCCTCGCCGCTGAGGCGTACGACCGGAACTCGCGGTTGCTGTCCCGGCAGACGGCGACCCGCGAGGTGGTGGGTCGGAGGGTGGAAGCCCGCCCCACGACCGCGTCACCCACCCCGTCCCAGGCGCCGACGGTGGACCCGACGGTGGACCCGACGGAGGAGCCGGTCGAGGTGCCGACGGTGGATCCGACCGAGGAGGAGAGCGATCCCGCCGACGACGCGGGGTACGCGGGCGGGGCGGCCGACCCGCCGGACGCCGACGCGGCCGGTAACCGGACCGGCAGCGGGCTGGGTCTGACCGAGGTGGCCTTCCTCCTCGGCGGCCTGCTGCTCTTCCTCGGGGTGGGCCTGCTGCTGCGGCTGCGGCAGCTGACCCGTGAACCCGAGGCAGCGGTCGATGCCGGCGCTCCGACGCCCGGGCCTTGGGAACGGCGGTCGGACCCGCGCAGCCGGTGGCGGACGGTGCCCCGCGACGGCGGTTACCTGAGTTGACCTGGGCCACGGCGGGGCGGGCGGCATCCGTCCGTCCCCGCTGTGGCGTCAGGTCACGTCACGGTGCCCAGTCGGGGTCGCGGCCGAAGGCGGCGAGGAGTCGGTCCTGTTCACCTGCTCCGGCGGGCAGCTCGACCTCAGGTTCGACGAGGCCGTTGCGCCGGTAGTCCGCGACGTGGCGGGAGTACCAGCGGGCCGCCTCGGCGACCGCGTCGGCGTCCATCGTCGGGTCCGCGCCGATCGCCACCGCCAGGTCCCAGCCGTGGACGAGGTGTTCGGCCAGGAGTTGGTGCAGGTACTCCTCGGCGGAGGTCGCGCCGGCCGACAGGTGCACCGTCCGGTCCAGGGTCCCCGGGCTGGTCGCGGCGACCTCGGCCTGCGCCGCGGCCTCGCGGGCGGTCTGGATCGGGTCCGCACCCAGCTGGTCGCCGTCGTAGCGGTCACCGACCTCGTCGATGGTGCGCCCGGCGAGCAGCGGCACGCTCCAGCGTTCCTCGCCGACCACATGGTTGACAAGTGTGCGGACGTCCCAGCCGGGGCAGGGGGTGGCGGCTGACCATTGGCCGGGGTGTACCTGTTCCACCCGGTCGGTGAACTCGGCCAGGCTGCGCCGGTACGTCTTCAGCAGCTCCATGCCGCCTTTGTTCCCGTCGGTGGCTCGGGTAACCCGCCGGATTCGGTGGCGCCGGTCGCGGCTAGTCCAGCTGCTCGGCATCCAGCCCGAGTTCGCGGGCGGTCACCAGGCGCACCCACTCGGCGAACTGCCGGCGGGAGATCACCCGGTCGTGCACCGCGAGCTGCACCGCCAGGCCATCCATCACGGCGCTGATCCGCCAGGCCGCGCCCGCCGGGTCGGTGCAGACGAAGCTGCCCTCCCGGACCCCGTCGGCGATCACCGTGGCGAGGTCCTGCCGCCACCGCAGGTCCAGCTTGCGGGAGACCTTCTCCAACTCGGGAGTACGCAGGGACTCCGCCCAGCCGTCGATCCACATGGACCAGGAGGTGGCACGCCCGGCCGGGGTGTAGAGGCGCAGGATGCGGCGGAGCTTGCTCAGCGGGGGAGCGCTGGAGCGGGTGACCGCGTCCAGCCGGGCCAGATCCTGCTCGACGGCGTACGCGAAGGCCTGGGCGAGCAGTCGTTCCTTCGTGGCAAAGTGGTAGAAGACAAGTGCCTGGCTCACCCCGGCGGCCTGCGCCACATCAGCCGTGCGGGTGTTCGCCAACCCGCGCTGCCCGATCACGTCACATGCGGTGCGCAGCAGGGCATCCAGGCGGATCTCCGCCGCACGTCTCGTCACGCCCGTCACCGTATCCGATCGAAACGGATACGTCCGGTCACCAAACCCCTGTTAATCCTGCTTACGACAGTCGGAAGGTGGACAGTTCCGGACCCGCCGGGACGGGAGCCCGATTTGGCATCCGTTCCACCGCTCGGCTAGAGTTCTCATCCGTCACCGGGTTCTCCCGGGGCGTGCGGACGTAGCGCAGTGGTAGCGCATCACCTTGCCAAGGTGAGGGTCGCGGGTTCGAATCCCGTCGTCCGCTCGGAGCTGCCGCCACGCGTGACGGGGGCAACCTCGGTGGGGTGGCCGAGAGGCGAGGCAACGGCCTGCAAAGCCGTGTACGCGGGTTCAAATCCCGTCCCCACCTCGGTAAGAACAGCAAGGGCGATTGGCGCAGTGGGAGCGCGCTTCCTTGACACGGAAGAGGTCACTGGTTCAAACCCAGTATCGCCCACCAGCAGATCAAAGCCCGCTACCGGATCTCCGGTAGCGGGCTTTTCGCATGTCCACGTCACACCTTCCGGGAGCGGGTTGACGCTCTATTGGTCAGTCCTGCATAGTCAGCATTGACTAAAGGAGTGGTGGTGGAGCGACGTCGGAGAGTGCCCAACCCGCTGGCCCTGGCCGTGCTGGCCTGGCTGATGTGGGAGCCGATGCACCCCTACGAGTTGGGCCGACGGCTCAAGCAGACCGGTCAGGACAAGCTCATCCGGTACACCCGCAGCTCCCTCTACATGGTCATCGAGCAGCTCGACAGGGCCGGCTTCGTCACCGCGCAGGAGACGGTCCGGGACAGCGCCCGACCCGAGCGCACGGTGTACGCGATCACCGAAGAGGGCCGCCACGAGGTGCACGACTGGCTGCGCTCCCTGCTCGCCCAGCCCCGCGACGAATATCCGCACTTCGCCGTCGCGCTGTCGTTGCTCAGCCTGCTCCCGCCCGACGAGGCGGTCGAGGTGCTGCGCCGCCGGTCGGCGGCGCTGGCCGGCCGGATCGAGGAGACCCGCACGACCGTGGACGAGGCCCGCGCCGACGGCGTCGCCTGGATCTTCCTGGTCGAGGAGCAGTACGCGCTCACGCTGCTGGAGGCCGAGCGCCGGTTCGTCACCGAGCTGATCGAGTCACTCAAGCAGCCGGACTATGCGAAGTCCTGGCAGGAGACCATGGGGGGTCGCGCATGACATCCGTCCGAACCGCGTTGGTGATCGGCGGCGGGATAGCCGGGCCGGTGACCGCGATGGCGCTGGGCCGGGTCGGGATCGAGGCCACGGTCCACGAGGCGTACCCGTCGGCGGCCGAGGGGAGCGGAGTCACCCTGACCATGGCGCCCAACGGGCTTGCCGCGTTGCGCTGGGTCGACGCCGCGCGGGCCGTCGAGTGCGTGGGACTGCCCATGCGACGGACCGTGGTCACCGACGGTCGCGGAGGCCGCATCGGCGCCTTCCCGCACGTGTCGGTGGAACCGGTCACACTGGGGCTGTGGCGCGACGACCTGGCCCGGGTGCTGCGCGAGCGGGCCGAGGCGCAGGGCGTACGCATCTGGTACGACAAGCGACTGGTCGACGCCGAACAGCACGCCGACGGCGTGCTCGCCCGGTTCGCCGACGGCTCCACGGCCAGCGCCGACGTGCTGATCGGCGCGGACGGCATCCGCTCCCGGGTGCGTACGCTCATCGACCCGCAGGCACCGGGGCCGCAGGTGCTGCCACTGCTGAATCTCGGTGGCGCGGCCGGGTACGCGGTGCCCGACGCCGATCCGGAGGCGATGTACTTCGTCTTCGGTGCCCGTGCCTTCTTCGGCTACTGGGTGCAGCCCGACGGTCGCACCGCCTGGTTCGCCAACGTGCCGGACCGCCGACCGACCAGCTACGCCGAGGCGAGCCAGATTCCGCGATCGCAGTGGTTGCGCCGGCTCCGCGAGGTGTTCGCCGACGACGTGCCGGCCCGGCAGGTCCTCGCCCACACCGAGCCGGACGACCTGGTGGCCATCGGATCGATCGAGAGCATGCCGTCGGTGCCGCGTTGGTACGGCGGTCGGATGGCGCTGGTGGGTGATGCGGTGCACGCGCCGTCACCGAGTTCCGGCCAGGGTGCGTCACTGGCCGTGGAGAGCGCCGTGCAGTTGGCCCGCTGCCTGCGGGACCACTCCGACGTGCCGGCCGCGTTCGACGCGTACGAGCGGCTGCGCCGTGGGCGGGTCGAGAAGGTGCTCCGGCGGGGTCGGCAGACGACCTCCACCAAGACGGTCGGCCCGATCGCGAAGCGGATGATGCGGCTGATGATGCCGTTGGCGTTGCGTACCTTCCTCGACCCGGAGCGGACGCTCGGCCCGGAGCAGCGCTACCGGATCGACTGGGACGCGCCCGTCGCCACGGAACTCGCCGCCGGCCGCCCCTGAGTCGACGAACTGTGCGTGCCGCGCCGCGTCGCCGACGCGTGGTGGTGGCGGCCACCGTCCGGTGGTCGCCACCACCCGCAGCCGGTCACATCGGCGGCGCGACGTCCCGACGCTCCTCGACCCGGCGGTACTCCACCGGCTCCTCCGTGGTGGTGGCGACCGTCTGGCGACGGCGGCTCCGAAGGAGCGTCGTCAGGACCAGGCCGAGCACGCCGGCGGCCATCAGGATCCAGCCGACCACGTCCACATCGAGCCCGCCGATGCTGGCGTTGACCGCGAAGGTGAGGATGGCGCCGAGCGCCAACAGAAAGATGCTGGTGCCGATACCCATGACAGCCTCCTTTGTCCGGGGGTGCGGTGTGCTGTCGGGGAAGTTCTGTACCCGGGGGATGAGCGGCGCAATCACGGTGGGCTCGGGGGCGGCGCCCCCGGCGATCTTGCCATCGGGTACAGTTGGCCCGTTCCCGGCGCTTGACGGGAGCAGGCGGACGTAGCGCAGCTGGTAGCGCATCACCTTGCCAAGGTGAGGGTCGCGGGTTCGAATCCCGTCGTCCGCTCGCGATCCGACCGCACCTGCGGCCGGTCACCACGGGCGATTGGCGCAGTGGGAGCGCGCTTCCTTGACACGGAAGAGGTCACTGGTTCAAACCCAGTATCGCCCACCAGCTGTATAAGCAGATCGAGCGGCTCGTATCGGATCTTCGGCAAGGGGTCGGCGCGGCGGGATCGGCCCCGCAAGCACGCTTGCCAGCCTCCTCGTAAAGGCCGGCTGCGCCCTGTACGACTTCGACGTCTACCGGAGACTGTGCAGGAGGCGTGCCTGAACGGAGCGCCACAGCCTGGTGAGCCGCGCTATCCCGGCCCGGGCGATCCGGCGAGTGCGGTACCCGGCATCCGAGACCGGCTCCGGGCAGCATCCGGACCTGCTCCGGTGCTGCTCGGCGCGACGGAACAGGCGCAGCAGTTCCGGCCACGGCTGCCACATCCTGGGGGAGAGACACGCTCGGGCGGCGGCGAATATCTGTACGGAGGGCCCGGCGTCGCGCAGGCTGTGATGCCACGCCTCCAGGGCGAGACTCCGGTCGATCACACGACGTTCGGCATAGATTGCCAAGGTGTGGTAGGCCGTGACCGCCTGGTTGATGGCGCGCCACTCCGGGCTGCCGACCGGCGGAACGTCCGCTGGCCCGCGGACCTTGAGCAGTAGTTGTCTGCCGTACTGGATCTCCGGATCAAGGAGTTGTTCATGGATGCGGCTGAAGGCGTCGAGCCGGGCACCGGCCCTGCTGCGCTGCACCGTGTAGAGGCTGAGTAGGATACCAATAGTCGCCAGAATTACCCCTAGCAGCTCGGTGTTAGCGCCGATCCAGCCCATCGGATCTCCTGCGGGGTCGTGTACGTTGTCGTGGTTCCACCCTGACGGGTGGGCACGCTATCCGGCTTGGGGCCAGAGCGTCTCGTCGCTCACGTCGTGCGCGGCCCGGCACATGTCGTAGTATTTGTTGAACAATCCTGGGCTTTCTGCCTGGTTGACGTAGTACACCGGCCGTTCCCGCCCGGTGGCGGCAGTCATGAGGGCGAAGAGCAGGTCGCCGCTGAGCGTGGTGTCATCCGGGTCGACGAACCAGAACGTATCGACGAGCAATGCGATCTTCTTAATTGTGAGCTGTTGGCGCAACTGCCCGTAGTGGCTGTCGCCACAGTGCGCCCGGACGATTCGGTCGATGTGATACGGCGCCGTCGGGTCGGTGAATGTGCGGTTCAGGCCAGAGAATTCGGTGGTGCCGCTGCCGGAGACAATCTTGTTGTAGGTGTAAGAGGGCATTCGATTTGCACTTGATCTACTAGTACGTCCCTCTCCAGGTAGGTGTTGATTCGTCCGTTATTCGGCGGCTGACGTTGTCGATCATCGCGATATGGATCATGGCCTCGGAGCTGTCCGGGCGGGTCTCGTAGTCGCGGGCGAGCCTGCGGTGCAGCATCAGCCAGCCAAGGGACCGCTCCAGGGCCCCGGACTACTCCAGGGCCCTGGTGGCCGCGCACCTTCATCCCCCGGCTGATGGCGTGGTCGACGATCCGTTCGGCGTTGCCGAATGTGGAGTCGTTCTGCTGCGGCTCAACACCGCAACTATCGCGGCACTTCCGGAAGGCGACAGTATTCGTAGTCGACTATGCCCGGGGGCGGGTCCGGGAAATCATGCTGATCCTCCAGCGTGGGATGGGAAATCTCTCTGCCACTGTGCGGATGGTTAACGTTCACACCTGTCGATGACCCTCAGGCTGGCAGAACATTCCAGGTTTTTCAACCGGAAGTTTCGGACCTGTTCCGGATCGGATGTCTAGGGTGCTCGGTCTTTCACTGAGTGAAAACTCCGGTCCCCATCGGAGGCGCGCCACGGGATGATTCGGCTCCCTCGGTGCGTTCAGCCGGAGGGTTCCAGGCGTCATGGGCGCAGGCCAACGAAAAGGCTCTCATCGATGTCGGGGCTCTGTCGAACGCGAAGAAGCTGGTCACGGCGCAGGGCGTCGAGGACCTCACCGGCGCGATGACCGGCTACACCATCGTGGAGGCGGACTCGCACGATGCGGCAGTTCAGATCTTCCCCGGGCAGCCGCACCTGTGTCTGTTCGCCGGAAACCCGATCGCGTCATCGAGTGTCCGCCTCCACCCGGCTGATCCTCCGACGACGACGGTCGTACCCCGTTGGCCTGCTGATGACGGAGATCGGTTGGCGAAGCCGGTTCGACCATGTCATCATTTTTTCGCGATGGTAGTCACTATCTAGGGAGGGTCTGATGCTCCGCTGAGCGTTCCCCGAGTCCGACCTGCCACCCCGGCGGTTGCCGACCACGACGCTTCGGAGTGTCCGCGTGCCCACCCAGATCAGCGTCCACGCCGTGACCAAGGCATACGGCGAGCGACTCCTGCTCGACGGCGTCACCTTCGCCGTTTCCCCGGACGGACGTACGGGGATCATCGGCGAGAACGGCTCCGGCAAGTCGACGCTGCTGCGCATGCTCGCCGGCCGCGAGGAGCCAGACGAGGGGCAGGTGATTGTCACCGCGGACGGCGGTGTCGGATACCTCGCCCAGGACATCTCCCTGCCCGGGCACCTCACGGTGCAGGAGGCCATCGACGCCGCGCTGGCCGACCTGCGCGCGATGGAGGCGCGGCTGCGGGAGTTGGAGCCACAGCTCGCCGCCGGCAACGAGAACGACCTGATCGAGTACGGCGACCTGGCGACCGCCTTCGAGCTGCGCGGAGGCTACGAGGCCGACGCCCGGGTCGAGCGGGCCATGTACGGGCTGGGGCTGGCCACCGTCGACCGGGACCGGCCGCTGGGCGGTCTCTCCGGCGGGGAGCAGGCCCGACTGCACCTGGCGGCGGTGCTGGCCGCCAACAGCGAGGTGCTGCTGCTCGACGAGCCGACCAACCACCTCGACGACACCGCGCTGAGCTGGTTGGAGGAGTACCTGCGCGGCCGGCGCGGCACCACGGTCGTCGTCTCCCACGACCGGGTCTTCCTGGAACAGGTCGCCACCGGCCTGATCGAGGTGGACGCCGACCGGCGCACCGTGGTCCGCTACGGCGGCGGGTACGCCGGCTACCTGGCGGAGAAGGCGGCGTCCCGGCAGCGCTGGCAGCAGGCGTACGAGCAGTGGCAGGCGGAGACGGACCGGCTGCGGGAGATGGCGGCGACCACCGCCCGGCAGGTGGCGCACGGCCGGGCGATGAAGGACCGCAACAAGATGGCCTATGACCGCAACGCCGGTCGGGTGCAGCAGTCGGTCGCGAGCCGGGTCCGCAACGCGGAGCAGCGGCTGCAACGCCTCCAGGAGGAGCCGGTGCCGCCGCCACCCGACCCGCTCCGGTTCGCCCCGCCGCTGCGTACGGCGCAGGCCACCGGGGTGCTGCTGGATGCCCGGGAGGTGACGGTTCCCGGTCGTCTGAAGCCCACCTCGCTCACCGTCGAGACGGGACAGCGGCTGCTGGTCTGTGGACCGAACGGCGCCGGGAAGAGCACGTTGCTGCGTGTCCTCGCCGGTGACCTCGCCTGCGACAGCGGCCAGGTGACCCGTCGGGGCCGGTTCGGTTACCTCCCCCAGGAGGTGTCCGCCGTCCAGCCGGAACGGACCCTGCTGGCCGCCTTCGCCGACGGACGGCCCGGACCCGCCGAGGACCACATCTCCAGCCTGATCTCCCTCGGGCTCTTCACCCGGGAGAGCCTCACCGTCCCGGTCGGCCGGCTCTCCACCGGGCAACGTCAGCGGCTGGCGCTGGCCCGGCTGTTCAGCCAGCCCGCCGACCTGCTGCTGCTCGACGAGCCCACCAACCACCTCTCGTTGGGCCTGGTCGAGGAGCTGGAGGCCGCTCTCGATGAATACCGGGGGGCCGTGGTGGTGGTCAGCCACGACCGGCGGCTGCGCCAGCACTGGCGCGGTGAGTCCCGGATGATGACCGACGGCACCTTCGTCACCAGCCTGGTCTGTCAGGGCCCCGGAGTAGTCCGCGAATGTCCTTTTTGGCCTGACGTCGTCCTGAGGGCCGTGCCCGGATGAGGAGCGAGCACGACACCTGTGGATCATGAAGTTGTCTACGCTTCAAGACTCACCAAGGGTGTCGTGCTCGCTGTGTCATCATCGCTCATC
>NZ_JBXUOW010000050.1:0-39458 GCF_057196645.1 Micromonospora sp. ATLC16 | reverse complement strand
GGGCCACGCCCAGCCGGCCTCCCCACGCCCACTCGGCCCACCGCCGGTGGCGCCCGCGCCGATGACTCCCCCACCGGTCGCGCCCGCGCCGGTGACGCCGGCCGCCGTAGCCGCCTCGCCGCCACGGACCGAGTCGCAGCCGTCCTGGGTGGACGGCCCCACCAACCGGCCGGTCTCCGCGCCGCCGCCACCGCCGCCCGGCATCACGCCGATCGCACCGACGCAGCGCGGTCCGATCCCGCCCGCCGAAGCGGGCGAGCCGTTCCGGCCGACCCTGACCACGGCGGCGATCAACAACGCCCGCGCCGAGCGTCAGCGCACCGTCATCCCGCCCCGGCCGAAGACGAACGGCGAACCACCGACACCGACCGGCGGATTCAGCGCCACCGACCTCAGCGTCCCGGTGCCGGCGCCCCGTCCCGAGCAGGAGAAGACCGCGCCCCCGGGAGCCCGCTCGAACTGGCCACTCGTCAACAACCCGGAGAACCCGGCCGACACCTCCCCCCGCAACCCGGTCGTCGGTTCGTACGACGACCGTGGTCGGCGCGCTGCCCCCGAGCCACCCACCGACCACGATGCAGACCGCCGGGTCACCCCGCCGTGGCTCGCCGACGACCTGCCGCCGGAGCCGCCCGTGCTGCGCCTGGTCGAGCCGCCGCCGCTGGCCGACCGGGCGCTGCGCAACGGGGCCCAGCCGCCACCGGAGACGCCGCCGCTACGGCTCGTCGACCGCAGCGGCGCCGAACGCGGCAACCGGGGTGCGGAGCGGTTGGACCTCCCACCGGCCCGCCGTGCGGCGGAACCGCCGGTCGAGCACCGGCCGCCGCCGGTCTCCGACGAGGGCGACGGAGATCTGCTGATCTTCGCGCAGGCCCGTTCCGCCTGGTTCGTCGGGCACGGCGAAGAGGCCGACCTGGACTGGTCGACCATGGCCGACACCGGCTGGCAGGCCGCCGAGCAGGCGGCCCGTCCCGCAGTTGGTTCCGAGACGAACGCGGGGCTGCCCAAGCGCGTACCGCAAGCCAACCTGGTGCCCGGCTCTCCCCTACGGGAGGAGCGTCCGCTGCGGATAGTGCGCGACGCCGCCAGCCTGGCCGAGAACACCACCGGATACTTCCGCGGCTGGCGTCGGGGGCAGGAGATCGGTGGGTTCGCGGTCGGTGGTCGTCCCGGGCGGGAATCGGCCGGCGGCTGGGACTTCAGCCGCGACACCGGCGACCGCGACGACGACCGGGAGTACGAGTACCGCTCCGCCGGCTACCGCTCCTGACTGCGCCGCAGTGCCACCGGTGGGCTGCTCCAAGCCCATTCACCTGCGTGTTTTCTGCCCACACCCGGATAAGACGACGTGCACGCCCTGCTCGGCACCACCCTGGCAGAGACCTCCGTGCCGGTCATCGGGGTGGCGCAGAAGCTCCGGCACATCGGCATGTGGGCCGCCACTCCCTCGGTGTGTACCGCGTCGACGGCGGTGCCTGGAACCGGCTCAGCTGAGGGCGGTGGGTGCCCGGGAGGCACCACGCACGCCAACCAGCGTCCGGTGACGACGGAGGCCGTCACCGGACGCTTGACGCCGAGCGTCAGGCGGGCGCGACGGCCCGGGAGCGACGCATGGTCAGCACGTACTCGACCAGCGAGATCAGTACGTGCTTCGTCGACTCCCGGTTCCGGGCGTCGCAGGCCACCACCGGCACGTCGCTGGAGATGGCGAGCGCCTCCCGGACGTCCTGCGGATCGTGGTACTGCATCCCGTCGAAGCAGTTGATGGCCACCAGGTACGGCAGCCGCCGGTGCTCGAAGAAGTCGATCGCCGCGAAGCAGTCGGCCAACCGGCGGGTGTCCACCAGCACGACCGCACCGATCGCTCCCCGCACCAGCTCATCCCACATGAACCAGAAACGGGTCTGACCCGGCGTACCGAACAGGTACAGGATCAGGTCACGATCGATCGAGATACGGCCGAAGTCCATGGCCACCGTGGTCGTCGTCTTACCCGGCACCTGCCGGTTGTCGTCGACGCCGACCCCGGCGGAGGTCATGATGGCCTCGGTGGTCAGCGGCGTGATCTCCGAGACCGAGCCGACCAGCGTCGTCTTGCCGACGCCGAATCCACCAGCGATAACGATCTTCGCCGACGTCACTCGCCCGCTCGGGGCCGGCGGCCGGTGCGACATGTCAGAGCCTGCGAAGTCCACTCAGCACCCTCTCCAGCAATTCAGTGCCCACCGCGTCGTCCGAGTCGTCCAGGATGGTCGGCTCGTGGACCGCGACCAGGCCGTCCGTCGCCATGTCGGCGATGAGCACCCGGGCCACGCCGAGCGGAAGCTGCATCCGCGCCGCGATCTCCGCGAGCGACTGCACGCGTCCGTCACACAGCGCGGCGATGTACTGGTGCTCGCGGCCTTGGCCACCATTGCCAGTGGCAGTGGCCCGACCGCGCACCGTCGTCTCGACCAGCGCCTCCAGGGCGATGTCGAGGCGGGGACGGGTACGACCGCGGGTCACGGCGTATGGACGGACCAGCGCACCGGTCGGCTCGTCACGATCAGCCATGTTGCCGCTCACCTCCTTCGTACCCGGCACCGGTTGGACCGGTGCAACCCGTCGTATGCAATGTTGTCGCCCCGCCTGCCCCCACCGGCCGGCGCGACGATCAGCCCATCATCCCCACAGCCGTACGCGGCTGCGGGGTCAGGGCGTCGCCCACCCGGTCAACGAGCAGGGCCATTTCGTAACCGACCTGTCCCACGTCGCTACTACGCGCGGCGAGTACCGCGAACGACGAGCCGTCGGAAATCGACATCAGGAACAGGAAGCCATTGTCCATCTCGACCACGGTCTGCAGCACGGCGCCGCCCTCGAAGCAACGGGCCGCGCCCTGGGTCAGGCTGACCAGGCCGGAGGCGATCGCCGCCAGCTGGTCCGCCCGGTCCCGGGGTAGGTCTCGGGACGACGCCAGGAGCAGGCCGTCCGCGGAGACGGCGACCGCATGCGCGACACCGGGCACCCGATCGGCGAAGTTGGCCAGCAGCCAACCGAGATCCTGCGTACTAGTCATCGTTCTTGCTCCTTCTGCCCGCTCCCGGCCACCGGGCCAGAGCCAGACTGCGAGGATTGCTGCCCGCCCGGAGTTCCGTCCGGGCCGGTCGGGTTGCTGTCCGAGGGGTGACTACGTCCCCGTTGGACACCCCGGTGGTAGGCGGAGAGCAGACCGCGTACCGATTCCGGGTTACGACGCTGCACCGAGGTGGTGGGCTTCTCCACCGCCCCCGGCACGAGCTGTGCCATCGGCGTACGCTTCGGCAGCCCCGTCTCGGTGGTGCCGGCCGCCGGCGCCTGGCTGGCGGCACTGGCCGCCCGCCAACCATCGTCGGCCGCGGTCTGCCAGCTGTTCTCCTGCGTTGTCGGGCGGTGCGGGGGCGCGTTGTCGGCAGCGTCGGGCCGGGGCCTACTCGCTGCCGCGCCGTTCCCGCCGGACGCGCCCGCCCCCGTCGGAGTCTTTGGTGCCATCGGTGCGTTACCTGTCGTCCCGGTCTGGGTCTGCTGCTGGACCGACCGATTGACGATGTCGACCCTGGAGAGCTGCTGGGTCGTCGCGGCGGCCGCGGCGGACTGCCGCGCCCCCGCCGACTCCTCCGGGCCCGGCCGACGGGTACGGAACCACGCCGACTCCAGCTCCCGGAAGATCGGCAGTTCCATCGTCTCGTCGGCGTACCGCTGCCGGTTCTGGGCCTGCGGTGGCGTGGGAGCGGTCGGCTGGTGCTGCGCGGGAGCGGGTCGCGCTGCCGGGGTCTGACGCTGCACCCGAGGCAGTTCGGTGGTCATGTCCAGGGCGGCGGCCAGCCGCTCGGGCACGGGCGGGGCGGCGGGTTCTCCGGCGACCGGCGGCCAGGCCGGGGGTGCCGATCGCCCACCCGCGTTGGGCGCCGAGACGGGCCGCTGCGGCAGCTGGCCGCCGGGCGGCGTCGAGACGGGTGAGCCGGAGACGGGCGAGGCCGACACGGGGTGACCGGAGACCGGGGCCGCCGAGACCGGCGGGGCCGAGTACGGCATGCCGGAGACCGGGGGCGACGACACCGGGGGCACCGGCGGGGCGTACGGGCCGGTCTCGGGGCTGCTCGGCAGCTGACGCGGGATGGCCGGCGGCTGATCGCTCGGCTCGTCGGTGGACCGGCGCTGCGGCAGCGGATCGATCGGGTGACCGTTCGAGGTGAGCGGCGCGAAGCCGTTGCCGTTGCCGTTGCCGTTGCCGTTGCTGATGCCGCTGACACCGGTCAGGTCCGACCAGGCGGGCAGGTTGCCGCCGCCGCCCACGGTGGTCGGCGTCCCGGAGCCGTTACGGCTGGCCGGGTCGAAGGGCCGACCGCCGAGAGTCACCTGGTTACCCGAGCTGCCCGGAGCGCGCGCGGCCGGTGGGTGCGCGCCGTTGCCGAACGCGGCCAGCGCACCGAACGCCGGGGTCGGCCCGGAGGACGGGCCAGCGGCGGCCGGCAGTGCGGGAGGCTGCTGGCCACGGCCGGACAGCGCCCGAGGCACCAGCACGGTGGGCGGCAGCGTGACCTCGGCGACGGTGCCCCGGTCGCCACCGGGCCGCAGCTCCACCTTGACCGTGTGCCGGGAGGCCAGGCGGGCGACCACGACCAGGCCCATCATCCGAGAGACGGCGACGTCCACCTGCGGTGGCGTGGCCAGTCGCTCGTTCAGCTCAACCAGCTGCTCGCCGCTGATGCCGATGCCCCGGTCCTCGACGTACAGCGAGGCACGGTCGCCGACCCGGCGAGCCTCCACCAGCACCTGGGAGTCGGGCGGCGAGAAGGCGGTCGCGTTGTCGAACAGCTCGGCGACGAGGTGGACGAGATCGTTGACCGCGTGCGCGGCGACCTCGATGTCCCGGTCGATCACCCCGAACTCGATCCGGGTGTAGTGCTCGACCTCGGACTGGGCGGCACGCAGCACGTCGATCAATGCAGCCGGCTCGCGCTGCACGCGGGTCGAGTCGGCACCGGCGAGGACCAGCAGGTTCTCGTCGTTGCGGCGCATTCGGGTGGCGAGGTGGTCCAGCTGGAACAGCTCCGCCAACCGGTCCGGGTCCTCCTCGCCGCGTTCCAGCCGGTCGAGGTGGCCGATCAGCCGGTCGACCAGGATCTGCGACCGGCGGGCCAGGTTGACGAACATCGTCGCGACCGACGACCGCAGCGCGGCCTGCTCGGCCGCGGTACGGACCGCCTCCAGGTGGACCGCGTTGAACGCCTCGGTCACCTGGCCGAACTCGTCCTTGCTGCGTACCGGCAGCGGCTCGGCGATCTGGTTGGCCAGCTGCACCGGCGAGAGCTGGCCGGTGACCTGCGGGTCACGCAGTCGGGCCACGGCCTGGGGCAGCCCGTACTGGGCGATGGAGAGCGCACCCTGACGCAGCTCACGCAGCGAGCGGGCCATCGAACGGGCCACCAGGAACGCCAGGAAGATGGCCAGCAGCAGCATCGTGAGCAGCAGGCCGGTCTCCAGGAACACCGTGCGCTGCACCTCGGATCGCAGCTCGCCGGCCTGCTCCACCACGTCGGAGTCGAACTTCGACTCGACCGAGCGGATCAGTTGTCCGTTGGCGACCAGCGCCTCGTCCCACTGCTTAGGAGTGAACGAGATGCCGGCGAGATTCTGCGAGTTGTCGGCGTTGACTTGGCTGATGTAGATCGTCGCCTGTCGGCGGTCACCACCGCCGATGGTCTGGGCGTGAAACTCGGCCTCCGCCTCGGTGGCCACCGCGTCGAAACTCTGCTGCGCCTGCTGCTGACCGGTCTCGCTGGAGATGTAGTCGGTCCGCAGGGTCGAGCTCATGCCGCCCAGGATCAGCGCCCGGTGCACGACCACCCGGCGGACGGAGAGCCACTCCTTCTCCCGGGCCACCGCGGCCGCGGCCCGCATCCGGTCGCTCAGGTCGTTGTCACCGGCGAGCTGGCTGGCCGAGTCGCGAACGGTGAGCAGCTGATTGATCAGCTCGTCGTAGGACTGGATCGCGTCGGTGATCCGGAACTTGCCGTTCAACACCTGGCTGCGGGTGCCGGGCAGATCACCGAGGTCCTCATCGATCTGCTGAAGCAGCCCGTTCAGGCTGCCGGGCAGGTCGCTGAGGTCGGACCGCTGCTGCGAGTACGGAGCCGTCGCCTCGTTCACCCGCGACGAGACCTCGTTGTAGCGGGTGCCCGCCGCCTTCTTCTGCGCGGCAGTGGCCTTCTCCGGATCCAGGCCCAGCAGCAGCACCGCCGCGGTCCGCTCGTCCTGCAGTCCGTCCACCAGGCCACCGGAGTGACTGATGAGTTCGGCGAGGTCACCGGCCCGGTTGGCGTCGTCGAGCGCGTCCAGGTGGTCGATTAGACCGCTGGTACCCACGACGACCGTGGCGATGGTCGGCACGATCATGATGAGACCGAGCTTGGACCAGATCGGCATGTCGCGGAGCCGACCTGCCGGCCGGCGTAGACGCGACAGGAGAGAACCTGCCGTCTTCGGCCGTTTGCTCACGTCACCGCCCTCGTGATTGCAGCGTCCGCGTTGCCCCCCGGACAACGCCCAGCAGCCGACCCGGCGGGTCGGACCATCCGAGATTCCATCACGCCGCCACGGAAAGAGAAAGCCCAGGTTGGCCGCAGCCGGAGGTGTGATGAGATGTTGATGCAATTTGATCGCGGTCCGTCTGTTCGGAGTTACTTCTAGTAATGAGCAACCCGCACCGAGTCGTCCTCCTGGCCGGCCCTTCCGGATCCGGAAAGTCGTATATAGCGCAGCGAACCGGGCTGCCAGTGCTCTGTTTGGACGATTTCTACAAGGATGGCGATGACCCAACGTTACCGAGACGGAACGGTCAGATCGACTGGGAGTCGCCCGATTCGTGGGACGCCGAGGCAGCGGTGGAGGTTATCGACCAATTGGTCCGACACGGCCGGGCCGACGTGCCGGTGTATGCCATCAATGAGGATCGACGGGTGGCCACTCGGCGCTTCGAGCTGGCCACTTCGCCACTTTTCGTAGCCGAAGGGATCTTCGCCGCCGAGATCGTCGGGGAGTGCCGGCGACGCGGTCTTCTCGCCGGGGCGTACGCCCTGCGTCGGCCGCGCAGCGCGACCTTCCTCCGTCGGATCGCCCGGGATCTCGCCGAGCAGCGCAAGGGCCCCCGGGTGCTGCTGCTGCGCGGCCTGGCACTGCTGCGCGCGGAGCCGGCCGTGCTGCGTCGACAGACCGGCCTCGGTGCGGAGGCCGCCCGTGGCCGGGACGTGCTGCGCCGGGTGGCCGGTCTGCTCGCCGCCGGTCACCCGCCGCAGATCGGCTGACCGCCGACCGGACGTCGGTCAGCCGAGCAGCTTCGCGTACGCCGGCTTGATCACCTCGTCGATGATCCGTAGCCGCTCGTCGAAGGGGATGAAGGCGGACTTCATCGCATTGATCGTGAACCACTGAAGCTCGCGCCAGCCGTGGCCGAACGCGTCGACCAGCAGCGCCATTTCCCGGGACATCGAGGTGCCGCTCATCAACCGGTTGTCGGTGTTGACGGTCACCCGGAAACGCAGATCCCGCAGCAGCCCGATCGGATGCTCCGCGATGGACGCGGCGGCACCGGTCTGCACGTTCGATGACGGGCACAACTCCAGCGGGATCCGCTTGTCCCGCACGTACGCGGCCAGCCGGCCGAGCTGGGCCTGCGGGCCGGGGGTGATGTCGTCGACGATGCGGACTCCGTGGCCGAGGCGGTCGGCGCCGCACCACTGGATCGCCTGCCAGATGGAGGGCAGCCCGAACGCCTCACCGGCATGAATGGTGAAGTGGAAGTTCTCCCGCTGGAGGTATTCGAAGGCGTCCAGGTGCCGGGTGGGTGGAAAACCCGCCTCCGCACCGGCGATGTCGAAGCCCACCACACCACGGTCGCGGTGCCGTACGGCCAACTCGGCGATCTCCTGCGAACGAGCCGCGTGCCGCATCGCGGTGAGCAGCGTGCCCACCCGGATCGGCGTGCCGGCCTCGGCCGCGAGCGTGCTGCCCTCCACGAAGCCGGCCAGCACCGCCTCGACCACCTCGTCGAGGTTCAGGTCCTGCTCCAGGTGCTGCTCCGGGGCGAACCGGACCTCGGCGTAGACCACCCCGTCGGCGGCCAGGTCGAGGGCACACTCCCGGGCCACCCGACGTAGTGCGGGAGCGGTCTGCATCACGGCGACGGTGTGCGCGAAGGTCTCCAGGTAGCGCTCCAGGGAGCCGGAGTCGGCCGCCGCCACGAACCAGCGCCCCAGTTCCGCCGAATCGGTGGTGGGCAGTTCATGGCCGATTTCCGTGGCCAGGTCGACGATCGTCGCGGGGCGCAGGCCGCCGTCCAGGTGATCGTGTAACAACGCCTTCGGCGCCTTGACGATGTCCTCGTACCCGATATCCGTGCTCATTGCCCCTCGCCCCGCTCACAGCCCATGCTTCCGACCCTAGTCCGCCCGTCCGGCCGGGTGCCTGCGCAGGTCATGTGTCGAGGCCCTCCGTCGGCCAGGCAGGCTCCGACGCACGCCCTAGACTCGATGCGTGAGACAGCCGTGATGCATTCCCACGTCGTGGCGCGGCTGCGGTGCCCCGTTTGCCAGGACCCGCTCGCCGAGGTCGTCACCGGTGGATCCCGGGCGTTGCGGTGCCCGCGCCGACACAGCTTCGACATCGCCCGGCAGGGCTACGTCAACCTGCTCACCGGCCGCGCCCCGCACAACGGTGACACCACCGAGATGGTCACCGCCCGGACGGACTTCCTGTCCGCCGGTCACTACGACGTCATTTCCACCGCCCTCGCCGCCGCCGCCGACACCGCCCTCTCCGCCGCCGACACCGCCCTCGTGGCCGGCCCCGACGCGTACCCGCTGGTGGTGGATGCGGGCGCGGGTACCGGCCGGCACCTCGCCGCGGTGCTGGCGGCCGTGCCCGCGGCCGTCGGTCTCGCGCTGGACATCTCCAAACCGGCGCTGCGTCGGGCCGCCCGCGCCCACCCACGGGTCACCGCCGCGCTGGCCGACACCTGGCAGCGACTCCCGCTGACGGACGCCTCGACGGCGCTGCTGCTGAACGTCTTCGCGCCCCGGAACGGCGCCGAGTTCCGCCGGGTACTCGCCCCGGGCGGGCGACTGCTGGTGGTGACCCCGGCCGCCGACCACCTCACCGAACTGGTCGCCGCACTCGGCCTGCTGCGGGTCGACCCGGCCAAGGCGGACCGGGTGGCTGCCAGCCTGGCCGGACACTTCACCGAGGAGTCGACGACCGGGCACCGGCGGGAGCTGACGCTCTCCGGCCCGGAGATCGCCACCCTGGTCGGCATGGGTCCGAGCGCCTGGCACACCGATCCGGAGGGCCTGGCCGCCCGGATCCGTACCCTCGGCGAGCCGGTCCGGGTGACCGTCGCGGTGCGGCTGGGGACGTACCGCCCCTAGCTACGTGGAGAGGTCGACCTCTTCCCAGCCCGGGGGCGCGTCGTGGTACGGCCCGCGCAGGATCACCGCCCACTCCAGCGCCCACCGCCGCTGACCGATCGCGTTGGCGTCCACCAGCCCCGGCAGGCTCCGGCCGGCGCGGCTCACCTCCAGGTACGACCAGTCCAGGCAGTAGTGCAGGTCGAGCAGCGCAGCCGCGTCCGCCGGATGCTGCGGCGCGGCCAGGATCCGGGACCGCCACTGCCGGAAGGTCTCCCCCTCGACGATGTGCGGCAGCCGCTCCACCAGCCGGTCGTCGGCCGGCATGGTGGGATCCAGTTGTTTGGCCAGGCCGAGCACCCAGGCCAGCGCGAACAGGGCGTCGTGGTGCAGCACGAAGGAGCGGTGATCGCCCTTGGCCCCGGTGACGAACTGGAACTCCGGCGGAGTGACCATCTCCACCAGGTGCGAGGCGAGCAGCCAACTCATCGCGGCCTCGGGCGGCATGCCGAAGCACCGGGCCAGGATCAGGTGCAGCACCGCGATCCGCGCCTCGATCTCCGCCGTCGGCCGCAGCTCGATGTCGTCGCCCGGCTCCCAGACCAGCGGAAACTGCGGCGGGGGCAACGGCAGCCGCATCCGGGACAGCTCGTCCAGGCTCGCCTCACGCACCTCGCGGGGGTCGGGGGCAGGCACGATCACGGCAACATCCCTGTCTGATCACGATGTCTCGGTGCCGACGGTCCCCCCTGGCCTGCGAGAATAGCGGCCCTCACGCTCCGACACCATGGCCGGGACCGGGGTTTCGTCACTCGACGCGTTCGATCACCAGCGGCACCGCGGCGGGTGGCCGGGCGGCGACGGTCACCGCCGGGGCGGCCTCCGCCAACGCCGCCGGGATCAGCTCCGCCCGTTCGGCGCGCAGCTCGTAGAGGGGTTCCCCGACGCGTACCGGGTCGCCGGGGCGCTTGTGCAGCAGCACGCCGGCCGGCACGCTCACCGGATCCTCCTTGCGCGCCCGACCCGCACCGAGCCGCCACGCGGCCACCCCCATGGCGTACGCGTCGACCGCCGCGACGTGACCGTGCGTGTCGGCGCGGACCACCTCGACCTCGGGTGCCTCGGGCATCGGAGCGTCCGGGTCCCCGCCCTGCGCCCGGATCATCGACCGCCAGGCGTCCATCGCCCGCCCGTCGCGCAGAGCCGCAGCGGGGTCGGCATCGGGCAGCCCGGCCGCGTCGAGCATCTCCCGGGCCAGCGCCAGGGTCAGCTCCACCACGTCGGCCGGCCCGCCACCGGCGAGCACCTCCACCGACTCGGTCACCTCGATGCCGTTGCCGATCGCCCGGCCGAGCGGGGTGGACATGTCGGTGAGCAGGGCAACGGTCTTCACCCCGTGCGCGCCACCCAACTCCACCATGGTCCGGGCCAGCTCCCGGGCGTCGTCGACCGACTTCATGAACGCGCCGGAACCCACCTTGACGTCGAGCACCAGCGCCCCGGTTCCCTCGGCGATCTTCTTGCTCATGATGGAGCTGGCGATCAGCGGAATGGCCTCGACGGTGCCGGTCACGTCACGCAGCGCGTACAGCTTGCGGTCGGCCGGGGCGAGCCCGGAGCCGGCCGCGCAGATCACCGCGCCGACGTCACGTAGTTGGGCGGTGAACTCCTCGTTGCTCAGCGCCGCCCGCCAGCCCGGGATCGACTCCAGCTTGTCCAGCGTGCCGCCGGTGTGGCCGAGCCCGCGTCCGGAAAGCTGCGGCACCGCGGCTCCACCGGCGGCGACCAGCGGGGTGAGCGGCAGAGTGATCTTGTCACCGACCCCGCCCGTCGAGTGCTTGTCGACGGTCGGCCGGGCCACCGAGGAGAGATCGAGCCGCTCGCCACTGGCGATCATCGCGGCCGTCCAGCGGGCGATCTCCGGACCGGTCATCCCGTTCAGCAGGATCGCCATGGCCAGCGCCGACATCTGCTCGTCGGCCACCACCCCCCGGGTGTACGCATCCACCACCCAGTCGATCTGCCCGTCCGACAGCACCCCCCCGTCCCGCTTGACCCGAATAACATCAACCGCCGCAAACCCACTCATCAGAAGATCTTTCCTTAGTCGTCCGGCATCACCGGATATGTGCACCGCATCGCCGAGGGACCACCGTGCCGTGACCAACGCACGACCGCTGACCACGACGGGCCGGGGGCCTGCCGTGCCCGGCGGAGGGATCAAGCCTGACCGCCCGGAGCCGGGTACGGCAGGCCCCCGGCCCCAACCGCAACCGCGGACGTACCGTCGCCCCCGGCCCCAACCGCAACCAACGACAAGCTCAACCCCAGCGAACCGGGATCTCCGACGGCGGCTCGCCCTCACCGGCCCAGAAGATCGTGCCGGACGCGTCGACCACCACCACCCGAGGCGTACGCGCCAGCCCCCAGCCGATCGCCTCCGCCGGGTCGTCCCAGCTCGGACCCTCCTCCAGCACCCCGGTCTCGGCGCCCGCGTCGTCACCGGCCGAGCGTTCCCAGTAGGCCGTCCAGACCTGCTGGCCGTCCGACAGGTCGGGGTGCACGAAGACGGTGCCCCGGCCGCGCCAGGCGGCCAACCGGTCGGGTACCACCGGCACCGGCCGCTCCCCGGTGACCGCCTCGATGTCGGCCACGTCGAAGGCGTGCGGCAGCAGTTCGGCCATCCGGAGCGGACCGCCCCTGGCCTCCACGAGGCACTCCGGCCCGCCCTGCTCCCAGAGCAACTGCCGGCAGCGTCCGCACGGCATCAGCGGCTCGCCGGTGGCGTCGACGCAGGACAGCGCGACGATCCGGCCGCCGCCCGTGGCGTGCAGTGAGGAGACGACCCCGCACTCGGCGCAGAGCGTCACGCCGTACGCGGCGTTCTCGACGTTGCAGCCGACCACGACCCGGCCGTCGTCGACCAGCGCCGCGGCACCGACCGGAAACTTCGAGTACGGCACGTACGCGTGCCGCATCACCTCGGTGGCGGCCGCCCGCAGCCGCTCCCAGTCGATCTCACTCATCCCGACATTCTGCCGTAGCCCTCTGACCAGCTTCAACGCGCCATCGCCCACCGCAGTGGCACCGACCCGACCTGACCCGCAATGCCCGGAAAGCAAGGCTCAGCCCTCAGCACGAACCCCACAGTTCCAGGGATGTTGCTGCCTCAACTGCGGCCGAGGCAGCAACATCAGGGAAGTTGCGTGGATCATGTACGGCGGCACTCGACGACCTCGTCGAGGGGTGAGAGCACGGGTCAGCCCTTGATGTACGGCTTGCCGTCGGCGGCCGGTGCCCGTACCCGACCGACCAGCCCGGCCACGGCCAGGATCGTCGCCAGGTAGGGCAGCATGGCCAGGAACTGGCCCGGAATCACGCTGTTGATCGCGCCGAGGTAGGTGGCCAACTGGTCGGCGAAGCCGAAGAAGAGCGCGGCGAGCAGCGCGCCGGTCGGGCTCCACCGACCGAAGATCAGCGCCGCCAGGGCGATGAAGCCCTTGCCGCCGATCATGTTCTTGGTGAACGAGAAGAGCGCCAGGGTGTAGGAGGCACCGCCGATGCCGGCGACGGCACCGGCCATGATCACGTTGCGGTAGCGGAGTCCCAGCACCCGCACACCCAGGGTGTCGGCCGCCGTGGGGTGCTCACCGACCGACCGGGTCCGCAGGCCCCACCGGGTCCGAAACAGCGCGATGTGGATCACGAGCACCAGGAGCAGGGCCAGGTAGAGGAAGATGTTGCCGCGGAACAACGCCGGCCCGAGCAGCGGGATGTCCGACAGCAGCGGGATCTCCCATCTGCCGAAGCGCGGCGCGCTGTTGTAACGGGCGGCGTCTGTCTGCATCAGCCGCTCGTAGAGGAAGCCGGTGATGCCGACCGCCAGCAGGTTCAGCACGATGCCCATGACCACCTGGTCGACCAGGTAACGAATGCTGAACACGGCGAGCAGCAGCGAGAGGAGCGAGCCGCCGATGGCTGCGGCGGCGAGTCCCACCCAGACGCTGCCGGAGATGCTGCCGAAGAGCGCGCCGCTGAAGGCGCCCATCAGCAGTTGCCCCTCGATGGCGACGTTCACCACGCCGGAGCGCTCACAGAGCACGCCCGCCAGCGAGCCGAAGATCAGCGGCAGGGCGAGCAGGAAGGTGCCCCGCACGATGTTGACAAGCGGCATGAAGTTCTGACCGGTCGGCGCGGCGGAGACCTGCCAACACAGGAACGACAGCACGAAGGCGACCAGGCCGACGGCGAGCACCGGCACAAACCAGCGCTTCGGCAGCCCGGTGAGCATCGCGCCGCCGGCGGCGAGCGCGATCAGGCCGAAGACGATCGCACCGACGGTGCCGTTGACCTCCAACGCGGCCCCTGCGGCGTCCTCGCTGAGCGTGAAGCGGGCCTGCTCGCCGGTGGCGAGCGCGCCGAACAGCACGGTGGCCAGCAGGCCCAGGGCCACCAGCACCAGGCCGACCTTGCGGTTACGGGTCCAGAAGCCCTCGTTGGCCGACGCGACCGCGACGTCGGGAACAGCCGTGGTGGACATGCCTCACCAGCCCTTCGCGAGGCTCGTCTGCAACCGGGCGGCCCGCGCGGCCCGGAGCTGGAAGATCGCCTTTACCAGTGCCGGCGCGGCGATGAAGATGACGATCAGTGCCTGGAGCACGGTGACCAGCTCCAGCGAGATGCCCGAGTACGACTGCATCCGGTTGCCGCCGGCCTGCAACGCACCGAACAGCAGCGCGGCCAGCGCAACCCCCCACGGTTTCACCCGGCCGAGCAGGGCGACCAGGATGCCGTCGAAGCCGATCTGGGCGACCACCAGGGGGGTCAGGGCCGAGGCGGTGGTGCCGAGCACCATCTGCGAGCCGCCGAGACCGGCCAGCGCCCCGGCGAAGACCATGATCAGGACGTACGTCCGGGTGACGCTGATGCCGGCGGTACGGGCGGCGTCCGGGTTGGCACCCACCGCGCGCAGTTCGAAGCCGAGCGTGGAGCGGTTGAGCAGCCAGGCGACCGCCCAGGTGGCCAGCACGGCCAGGATGATGCCGGCGTGGGCGCGCAGCCCGTCACCGAAGAGTCGCGGCAGTTGCGCGGAGGCGTCCACCGGCCGGCTGATCGCGTCGGTACGGTTCGGGTCCTGCACCCCGCTCTGGACGATCAGCCAGGTGAGGAAGTAGACCGCGATGTAGTTGAGCATGATCGTGTTGATCACCTCGTGGGCGCCGGTCCGCGCCTTGAGGATGCCCGGGATGAACCCCCAGATGGCCCCGCCGAGCGCGCCGGCCAGGACGGCGACCAGCAGGTGCAGCCCGGGCGGCAGCGGCAGCAGGAAGCCGGCCAGCGCGGCCAGGATGACGCCCATCGTCGCCTGCCCCTGCGCGCCGATGTTGAACAGGCCGCCGCGGAAGGCCAGCGCCACCGACAGACCGGTGAAGACCAGCGGCGCGGTGTAGGTGAGCGTCTCCGAGATGGGGCTCAACGCCGCGTTGAAGGTGCTCGCGGCCGGGTCGAAGACCGAGCCCTTGAACAGGTTCGCGTACGCCTCGCTGACCAGCGTCCAACTGGCGTTCATCGCGTCCGAGGGGCGGGCGGTGATGTAGCTGTAGGTGGCCAGCACCTCCGGGTCGGAGATGATCATCAGGACGGCGCCGACCACCATCGCCAGCACCAGCGAGAGCAGGGTCACCGTGAAGGTGTTGGCGGCCCACAGGTTCTCCAGGAAGAGCCGCCCCAGCGTGGGACGCTGCCCGGGCTCACCGGGTGTGGTGGCCGCCTCGGCGCGTTCGGTGTTGCCGCGCGCGGTGTGGGTGGCCTGGTCCTCGGTCGCCGGTTCCTTGTCCGGAGAACCCGGCTGGGCGTTGGGGTCACTCATGCCGGCAACTCCGCTCCGCTCCGTGCCGCCGCAGGGCCGCCGCGCCTGATGGTTCGCTCGCTCATCGGTCCTTCTCGTCTTCGCTGCCTGGCCCCTCGGCCGACACCACGCCGTCGGTGGTGGCCGGAACGTCCCGGTCGGTGGTCGCCGAGGTGCCCGCGTCGGACACGACGTCCGCGTCGGTGATGGCCACCACGTCCGGGTCGGTGGTCGCGGTCGGCGCGGATCCGTCCGCGGGCGAGCCACCCGTGGCGTCCGGGGTGATGCCGGCCATCAGCAGGCCGATCTCCTCGCGGGGGGTGTCCGGGCCGACCACGCCGATGATCCGTCCGCGGTACATGACCGCGATCCGGTCGGCCAGCCCGATCACCTCGTCGAGTTCGCTGGAGACCACCAGCACGGCGGTGCCGGCGTCGCGCTCGCGGACGACCCGGCTGTGGATGAACTCGATCGAGCCGACGTCCACCCCCCGGGTCGGCTGGGCGGCGATGAACAGCGTCAGCTGCCGGGCGAGTTCCCGGGCGACGATCACCTTCTGCTGGTTGCCGCCGGAGAGGGTGCCGACCGGCGCATCGGGCGACGAGGTACGTACGTCGAACTGCTCGATCCGTTCCCGGGCCGACCTGTTGATCTCGTCCGGCCGCAGCGACAGGCCCCGGCCGAAGGGCGGCCGGTCGTACATGTCCAGAACCAGGTTCTCGGCGACCGTGAACTCCTTGACCAGGCCGTCGACGCTGCGATCCTCCGGTACGTACCCGACGCCCGCCCCGAGCACCTTCTTGGTTGACCAGCCGTCGATCCGCTGCCCGTCCAGGGTGATCGTGCCGGCGAGCACCGGACGCAGACCCATGATCGCTTCGATCAGCTCGGTCTGTCCGTTGCCCTGCACTCCCGCGACACCGAGCACCTCGCCCGCGCGTACGGTCAGGTCGACGCCGTCCACCGCCCGCACCTGACGGTCGTCGTCGACCACCAGGCCGGAGAGTTCCAGGACCGGCCCGCCCGGGGTGGCCGGGGCCTTGTCCACGGTGAGCCGGACGGTGCGGC
The DNA here is from genome assembly GCF_057196645.1 of Micromonospora sp. ATLC16. Taxonomy (NCBI): domain Bacteria; kingdom Bacillati; phylum Actinomycetota; class Actinomycetes; order Micromonosporales; family Micromonosporaceae; genus Micromonospora; species Micromonospora sp. ATLC16. The sequence continues at coordinate 23,120 of NZ_JBXUOW010000050.1, read as the reverse complement.
CGACCATCAGCGCGGCCAGCTCGTCCCGGCTGGCCTCGGGCGAGGCCGTACCCACGGTCTTCCCGCGCCGGATCACCGTGATCCGGTCGGCGATCGCCTTGACCTCGCCGAGTTTGTGAGTGATGAAGACGATCGACTTGCCGGCGGCCTTGAGCGACCCCATCACGGTGAGCAGTTCCTCGGTCTCCTGCGGGGTGAGCACGGCGGTGGGCTCGTCCAGGATGAGCAGGTCGACGTCCCGGGTGAGCGCCTTGACGATCTCCACCCGCTGCTGGACGCCGACCGGCAGGTCCTCGATCACCGCGTCCGGGTCGACCCGCAGGTTGTACCGCTCGGAAACCTCGGCGACCTCGCGCCGGGCACGGCGCCGGTCCAGGAAGCCGGCGATGCCGCCGCGCACCTGCTCGGCGCCGAGCATGATGTTCTCGGTGACGGTGAAGACGGGCACCAGCATGAAGTGCTGGTGCACCATGCCGATGCCGGCCGCGATCGCGTCGGAGGGGCCGCGCAGCCGCAGCGGCTTGCCGTCGACCAGGATCTCGCCCTCGTCGGGCTGGTAGAGCCCGTACAGCACGTTCATCAGGGTCGACTTGCCCGCGCCGTTCTCGCCGAGCAGGGCGTGGATCTCTCCAGGCTCCACCGTCAGGTCGATGTGGTCGTTGGCGACCAGATCACCGAACCGCTTGGTGATGCCGCGCAGTTCGAGTCTCAGCGCAACCTCCTGGAGTGCGAAGCGATGGTGCAGCGTAGCTGCTGGCGAACGGGCCCGGCGTCGGCCGGACCGGTGGCGCGGACCGGCCGCTGCGGCACGGCGGGTCTCCCCCGCGCCGCAGCGGCCGGATCAGGTGTGGCTCTGCTCGCCGGCCGCCCCCGGTGATCGTCTCACCGGGGGCGGCCGGCGACGGGTCACTTCGGCTGGGCGGCCGACTCGACCTTGACGGTGCCGGCGGCGATGTCCGCCTTCAGCTTGTCGACCTCGGCCTTCAGCTCGGCCGGAACCTTGTCGTCGAACTCGTGGTAAGGAGCGATCGAGACGCCGTCGTTGGCCAGGGTGCCGATGAAGCCCGGGTCCGCCTGAAGCTGCTCGCCACCGGCGGCCTTGAGCACGGCCTCCTTGACCGCACCCGGGATGTTCTTCACCACGGTGGTGATGATCGCCGGGCAGTTCGGGGTGCTCTCGCAACCGTCGACGTCCACCCAGATGGTGTTGTACTTGCCGCCGGAGGCCTGCGCCGCGCCGGTGGTGCCGAGGCCGGCGCCGCCGGCCACCGGCATGATGATGTCCGCGCCCTGGGCGACAAGCGCGTCGCTGACCTTCTTGCCCTCGTCCTGCTTGACGAAGTCGTTGGTGAAGGAGCCGTTCTGGGTCTCCTTGTTCCAGCCGAGGACCTGGACGTCCTTGCCCTTGGCCTCGTTGTAGTAGGCGACCCCGTCGGCGTAGCCGTCCATGAAGATGGTCACCGGCGGGATCTTCAGGCCGCCGTAGGTGCCCACCTTGCCGCTCTCGCTCATGCCGGCGGCGACGTAGCCGGCGAGGAAGCCGGCCTGCGCGGTGTCGAACTGCATCGGGTAGACGTTGGCCACCCCCGGGTCGGCGTCGACGATGCCGAACTGCTGGTCCGGGTTCGCCTCGGCGATCTTCTTGGTGGCCTCGCCCATCAGGCCGCCGACCGCCAGGACGAAGTCGCAGTCCTGGTTGACGTACGCGGTGAGGTTCGGCTCGTAGTCCGCCTCGGCCCGGGAGCTGGTGTTCTTGATCTCGATGTTGTCGTTCTCCGCCTTGGCGTCCTCCAGGCCCTGCCAGGCGGAGGCGTTGAACGACTTGTCGTCGATGCCGCCGACGTCGGTGACCATACAGGCGGTGTACGCCTCGCCGCCGGAGCCGGCGTTGTTGTCCTCATCCGGAGCCTCGCCACAGGCGGCGGCGCTCAGCACGAGCCCACCCGCCGCGATGATCGAGGCGATCCGCATCCCACGCACCGAGCGCAAGACGTCTCCTTCCCATTGCACACCGCGGGGTACGCGGTGGCAGCCCTTGAGCCGGCCTGCGCCTTGCCGCCGGCGTCCCACGTTACGGGAGCAGAGCGTACGCCCGCGCCCACCTGCCGACCGACGATCGTGCAGGACTGTTGGAGCCCTGTTACCCCTACGTAATGCTTGGACGGGGCACATCACTCAGGGTGCCGGCAGGCGGGCGCCTTCGCTCCGGAAAAGCCCGTTTTTCCCGGTGGAGCCGGTGGTCTCCGGCTATCGCCAGAAGACCGCCACGGCCGCGTTGGCCAGGGTCAATCCCACGATGGCGAGGAAGTGCCCCCGGTTGACCTCAGCCCGCTTGCGGGAGAAGAAAACCATTACGAAGATCAACAGGGCGAGCACCAGCTTTGTCACAAGCTTCGCGGGTGCCGGCTCGTCGCCGTCACGCAGCGGCGCGCTCAGGCCGATGCCGGTCAGCAGTTGGATCACCGAACCCCACAGCATGGCGGCGTTGATCCGGATCTTGCCAGTGAGATATTGGGCGATCGCGCCGCCGAGCAGCAACGCGAAGCCGATCAGATGGACGTAGAGGAGGATGAGTCGAAGCGCTTCCATCCGACCCATCCTGCCCTATCAACGACCGTTCGTAGTAGAGGCATCTCGGCGGATCCGCCACCAGCACCAGCCCGGTGGCACCGTGCTGACCCGCGTGGTCGACATCAGCGACACAGCGGTGGTGATCGACGGGTACGGCACGCCGCTCGTCTCGACGGGTCAGCCGCTGGCGAGCCGGGCCGCGATCCGGGCGAACCCGGCGCGCAGTTCGACCACGTCCGGCGCCGGCAGCGGGCCGGCGGCGCGGTCGTGCTCGGCCGCCTCCAGCTCCTCCTCGTCGATGGTGTCCTCGTAGTCGCCGTAGAGGTCCGCCTGGTCCACCCGTGCCACCTCGTCCTGCGCGGCGAGTTGCGCGGCGGCGATCTCGCCCCGGATCTGCTCCAGCGACACCGCCGGCACCAGCGGTTCCACCACCGCCATCAGCTGTTCCTCGGCGACCACCGCCTCGGCCAACGCCAGCGCGTGCGGTCGCTCGTACGGGCCGCACACCACCGGCTCCCACTCGTCGACGTCACTGAGCGGACCGAACGTGATGATCCACGGCAGCTCCAACATCGGCGAGTCGGCCGGCAGGTCCAACGTCACGAGTGCCCCCACGAGCCCATCATCGTCGGTGTCCGAGCAGGTGGGGGTGGGTTCGGCGGAACGTGCGACCGGCGGGAACAGCGGCTCAACCCGCCCCACCCGGTGCCCCGGGATCGGTGTCCACGTCAAGGTCGACAGCCGGGTGCCGACCGGCCAGGTCCACCGTCCGCCCACGCCGGCTCGTCGCGGCCAGCGCGGCGCCGAAGAGCACCAGTTGGTTGAGCAGGTAGAGGTAGACCAGCAGCCCGACTGCGGTGGCCACCACCGTGTACGCCGGGTTGTGTTCGACCCGGCCCACCCAGAACCGGCCGACGGTGTTGAGCAGGGTGATGCCGACCGCGACGATCAGCACCACCGGCCGCAGCCGGGACCGGCTCATCCGCACCCGAGGGACCGCGACCAGCAGCAGCGTGGCCAGTACCGCGTTGACCAGCACGCTGAGCAGCGCACTGACCGTGGTGAGCGTGAACGAGCCGGTGCTGCGCAGCAGGAACCGCAGCAGCGTCTCCAACGCGTCCACCGCCGCCACCGAGAGGCCGAGGAGCACGAAGACGACCACCAGCACACCCAGGTCGACCAGGCGACGTACGACCAGGTTGCCCGGGTGCTGGTTGAGCCCGTGGATCAGTCGCTGCGAGGAACGGATCGCCTCCACCCACCCGATCCCGGTCAACACCAGGATCAACAGACCGACCACCCCGGCGGTGCCGCTGCTTTCGGCGACCTGGACCGGGTCGAGAAACGGCAGGTTCTCGCCGAGGAACTCCGCCGCCGCCGCGCTCACCTCGTCGTTGTCCTCCAGGATCGCGCCGAAGATCGCGTACGCGACCAGGGCCAGCGCGAAGACCGCGAAGAAGCCGTAGTAGGCGATGGCAGCGGCCAACCGGCCGCCCTGGAGATCGGTGTACAGCACCCCGGCGCGCCACAGGTGACCGAAGGCCGGGGAGTGGCGGCGCGCGGCGGTCAGCCGGCGGTCGACGACCGCCTCGACCCGACCCAGAACGTTCACGTCGTCATCCTCACCCGATGCGTCGTCGCCGCGGCAGAGGTGCCCGACGTGCCGGCCGGACGGTCAGCCGCCAAGCCGAAAATCCCGGCGTGGCTGCCACCTCGCCTGTTCGCTGTGCGAGAAGAGCGTGAAATGGTCCACCTCGAACATCGCGGAAAAGTCCGCCAGGTCCTCGTACGCCTTGTCCAGCGCCTCCGGCGCGACGTCGTGAGCGATCGTCACATGCGGATGGTAGGGAAACCTGAGCTCCCGGCGTAGCTGCGGGGCGGCATTGATCGCGGCGGCGAGCAGTTCGCACTCGCTGATCCCGGCGGCGACCGTCACGAACACCACCTGGGTCACCGGCCGGAAGGTGCCGGTGCCGCGTAGGTGCAGGCCAAACGGCAGGTGAGCGGCGGCGACCCGGGCGAGGTGCCGCTCCACGGCGGGCAACGCGGCCACCGGGATCTCGGTGGGCCCGAGCAGGGTGACGTGGGCCGGTACCGCGTTCGGGTCACCGGCCTCCAGCCGACGCCGGGTCAGCAGGCTGCCCCACGGCTCCGGAATGTCGACCGCGATGCCGATCTGGACGCGGTCACCGACCGTCGGCGCTCCGGTCCCCTGATCCACGCTGCGCGCCACCCCTCCGGCCATCGACCCCTGCCCGTACCGCCGCCGTCAATCGGGCGGTCACTCGCCGCGAACCGGTGGAAAGAAACCCAGCCGCTCGTACGCGGTACGCAGCGTCGGCATTGCCACCGCCCGGGCCTTCTCCGCGCCGGTGGCGAGGAGCTTGTCCAGCTGGGCGGGATCGTCGAGGTAGGCACGGGTGCGCTGCTGGATGGGGCTGACGAAGTCCCGTACCACCTCGGCGAGATCCTTCTTCAGGTCGCCGTAGCCCTTGCCGTCGTACGCCGCCACCAGGTCGTCGATGCCCCGCCCGCCCAGCGCCGAGAAGATGGTGAGCAGGTTGGCGATGCCCGGCTTGGTGGCCTCGTCGAAGACGATCTCCCGGCCGGTGTCGGTGACCGCCGACCGGATCTTCTTCGCCGAACGCGCCGGGTCTTCGAGCAGGTCGACGATACCGCCCGGCGACGAGGACGACTTCGACATCTTGGCGGTCGGGTCCTGCAGATCGGTGATCTTCGCGGTGGCCTTGACGATGTGCGGCGCCGGAACCGTGAAGGTCCGGCCGAACAGCGAGTTGAACCGCTGCGCCAGGTCCCGGGAAAGTTCCAGGTGCTGGCGCTGGTCCTCACCGACCGGCACGGCGTTGGCCTGGTAGAGCAGGATGTCGGCGGCCTGCAGGATCGGGTAGGTGAACAGGCCGACGCTGGACCGCTCGTTGCCCTGCTTCTGCGACTTGTCCTTGAACTGGGTCATCCGGCTGGCCTCGCCGAACCCGGTGAGGCAGCCGAGCACCCACGCCAGCTGGGCGTGCTCGGGCACCTGGGACTGCACGAACAGGGTGCAGCGTTCCGGATCCAGGCCGACCGCGAGGAGCTGCGCGGCGGCCACCCGGGAACGCTGGTGCAGCACCTTCGGATCGTGCCCGGCGGTGATGGCGTGCAGGTCGACCACGCAGTAGAACGCGTCGTGCGACTCCTGCAACGCCACCCAGTGCCGCACCGCGCCGAGGTAGTTGCCGAGATGGAACGAGTCGGCGGTCGGCTGGATGCCGGAGAAGACGCGAGGGCGGACGGGAACGTCGGACATGCCGGCAATTCTGTCAGCTGACCCGACGTACGTCATGACGGGTCGACGGGTCGGGCCCGGTCGGCGGCCGAGACCACCTCGCGGCGCTGTTCGGGCAGGCGCGCGACGGTGACCGCCAGCCGGGCCACCCGTCGACCCTCCAGGGTCAGCACCCGCAGCAGCCAGCCGCCGGCCGGCGGCTGCGCCGGATCGACGGGCACCGGTATCTCGTCACCCGGTGCCGGCAGCCGTCCCAACGCGGCCATCACGAACCCGCCCACCGTCTCGTACGGCCCCGTCGGCAGGGGCACACCGGTGCGTTCGGCGAAGTCGGCGAGATTGAGCCGACCGTCCACCACCGCCGGCAGCCCGGTGTACGCGGGCTCCGGGACGTCCGCGTACTCGTCGTGGATCTCGCCGACCAGTTCCTCGATCAGGTCCTCGCAGGTGACGATGCCGGCGGTGCCGCCGTACTCGTCGACCACCACCGCCAGGTGATGCCCCTCCCGTCGCATCTCGGTCAACGCGGCGAGCACCCGTTTGCTGGCCGGCAGCCGCTTCACCTCGCGGGCCAGCTGACCGACAGTGGTGCCCGACGACCCGTCCGGGCCGAGCAGCAGGTCGCGCAGGTGCACCACACCGACCACGTCGTCGTGGGTGCCGTCCACCACCGGGTAGCGGGTGTGCGGGCCGGCCCGCACCAGCGGCTCCGCCTCGGCGACCGTCAGGGCCGCGGAGAGGAACACCACCTCGGTGCGGGGCATCATCACCTCGCGTACCAGGCTCGCACCGGCCACCAGCACGTCGTCGATGATGCGCCGCTCCACCGGATCCAGGACCGTGTTGGCGGCGACCAGGTCCCGCAGTTCCGCCTCGCTGATCCGTTCCCGGCCGGCGGTCGGGCCGGCGCCGAGCAGGTCGGTGACGAGCCGCAGGGCACCGTCGGCGGCCCGGACCACGACCCGGGCGACCGCCCGGGCCACCGGTCCCGGCTGACGGCGGTGCAGGTCGTGGCCACGCCGTCGGGGTATGCGCCGACGCGAGGCCCGCATGGGAGTGATGGTAGCCAGCCCCGGGCCGTAGGGTGACCACCAAGGCCGCGACCGTGCCGGCCAGGCGGGAGGAACCGACGTGAAACTGCTCGTCACCGGCGGGGCCGGCTTCATCGGCAGCGTGGTGACCCGGATGCTGCTCGACGCCGGGCACGAGGTGGTCGTGCTGGACGACCTGCGCACCGGCCACCGGGCCGCGCTCGCCCCCGACGCCACCCACGTCGAGGCCGGCATCCACGATGCGGCCAGGGTGCTCACCCCGCAGGCCAATTTCGACGGGGTGCTGCACTTCGCCGCACTGATCGCCGCCGGTGAGTCGATGGTCGCCCCCGAGCGGTACTGGCACAACAACACCGTCGGCACCCTGGCGCTGATCGACGCGGTGCGGGCCGCCGGCGTACCGCGGTTGGTGTTCTCGTCCACCGCCGCCGTCTACGGCAATCCCACCGCGCTGCCCATCCCGGAGACCGCCGTCAAGGCGCCCACCAACACGTACGGGGCGACGAAGCTCGCCGTCGACATGATGCTGACCGCCGAGTCGATCGGGCACGGCCTGGCCGCCGTCTCGCTGCGCTACTTCAACGTCGCCGGTGCGCATCTGGACGGCGACGTCGTCCTCGGCGAACGGCACGACCCGGAGACCCACCTCATTCCGATCGCGCTGGAGGTGGCCGCCGACCGGCGGGACAAGCTGCAACTGTTCGGCGACGACTACCCCACCGTCGACGGCACCTGCGTCCGCGACTACATCCACGTCTCCGACCTGGCCCGGGCCCACCTGCTCGCCCTGGACGCGGCCACCGCCGGACAACACCGCATCTACAACCTCGGCAACGGCAACGGTTTCACCAACCGGCAGGTGGTCGAGGTCGTCCGCGAGGTCACCGGGCACCCGGTGCCGGTCGAGGTGGCGCCCCGCCGCGAGGGTGATCCGGCCGAACTGGTCGCCTCCTCCGCCCTAGCCCGCGCCGAACTGGGCTGGGAGCCCCGCAAACCCACCCTGCACGACATGGTCACCGACGCCTGGGCCTTCTACCGCGCGCAAGTCCTGGACCGCCGGTGACCGACGACCGCGACGCGGTGGCCGACCGCGCCACCACCTGCTTCCGGCACGCGTACGGCCAGACGCCCGCCGGCCGCTGGGCGGCTCCCGGCCGAGTCAACCTGATCGGCGAGCACACCGACTACAACGACGGATTCGTGCTGCCGTTCGCCCTCCCGCTGCGTACCGTCGTCGCGGCGACGCCGCAGCCGGCCGGCAGCTGGACGGTCTGCTCCGAGCTGACCGGCGAGACGGTCAGCTTCGGCACCGACGAGGTGACCCGCGCCGGGCGGGTGACCGGCTGGGCGGCGTACGTGGCCGGCGTGGTGTGGGCGCTACGGGAGGCGGGACACCCCGTCCCCGGTGCCCGGCTGGCCGTCGCCTCCGACGTGCCGCTCGGCGCCGGGCTCTCCTCCTCCGCCGCGCTGGAGGCCGCCGTGCTCACCGCGCTGGTCGACCTGGGCGGGTTGGCGCTTCCGCCCGAACAGCAGCCCCGGCTGGCCCAACGCGCCGAGAACCAGTACGTCGGCGCGCCCACCGGCATCATGGACCAGTCGGCGGTGATCCGCTGCCGCGCCGGACACGCCCTCTTCCTCGACTGCCGCACCCAGCAGGTCGAACACATCCCGTTCGACCTCGACGACGCCGGCCTCGCCGTCCTGGTGATCGACAGTCGAGCCCCGCACCGGCACGCCGACGGCGAGTACGCGGCCCGCCGCGCCAGCTGCGAGAAGGCGGCCGCGCTGCTCGGCGCACCCGCCCTGCGTGACGTGCCGCCCGCCGACCTCGACGACGCGCTCGCCCGGCTTCCCGACGACGAGACCCGCCGCCGGGTCCGCCACGTGGTCACCGAGGATCAGCGGGTACTCGACACCGTGGCGCTGCTTCGCGCCGGACAGGTCCGGCAGATCGGGCCGCTGCTCACCGCCTCGCACGCCTCCATGCGGGACGACTTTGCCATCACCGTCCCCGAGGTGGACGTCGCGGTCGAGACCGCGCTGGCCGCCGGGGCGCTCGGCGCCCGGATGACCGGAGGCGGCTTCGGCGGCTGCGTGCTGGCCCTGGTCGAGGCGGACCAGCCCGACCAGGTGGGCGCGGCCATCACCGCCGCCTACGCCGACCGCGCCTTCACCGCACCCACCCTCACCATTGCCACCCCCGCCTCAGGCGTCACCCGCCTGGACTGACCCCACCGTCGACCAAGAAGTTCTGGTCGGGACCGCGTGGGATCCCGACCAGAACTTCTTGATCGACCAGGGGTGCCGGGTGAGTCAGGGGGTCTCGACGATCATGCCGGCGCCGACCGTGCGGTTCGTGGCCTCGTCGATGATGATGAACCCGCCGGTGGTGCGGTTACGGCGATACTCGTCGGCCAGCAGCGGGATGGTGGTCCGCAGGCGAACCCGACCGATCTCGTTGAGCCGCAACTCGTTCGCCGACTCGTCGCGATGCAGTGAATTGATGTCGAGACGGTAGTGCATGCCCCGCACGATGGCCCGCGCCGCGCGGGTCGTGTGCTTGATCGAATACTTGCCGCCGACCTGCAACGGACGCGTCTCGTCCATCCAGCAGACCATCGCCTCGATGTCCTGGGCGACCGCGGGCGCGTTGTTCGGCCGGCAGATCATGTCACCGCGCGAGATGTCGATCTCGTTTTCCAGGCGTACCGTCACCGACATCGGCGGGAACGCCTCCGCGACCGGCCCGTCGGCGGTCTCCACCGTGGAGATCCGGCTGGTGAAGCCCGAAGGCAGCACCATCACCTCGTCACCCGGCTTGAGCACCCCCGAGGCCACCTGGCCGGCATAGCCCCGATAGTCGGTCACGGTGGTCGACTGGGGGCGGATCACGTACTGCACCGGGAAGCGGACATCGACCAAATTACGGTCGCTGGCGATGTGCACCCGCTCCAGGTGATGCAGCAACGCCGGGCCTTCGTACCAGGGCATGTTCTGCGAGCGGCTGACGATGTTGTCGCCCCGCAGAGCCGAGATCGGCACCACCGTCAGATCCGGCACGTCCAGCTTCGCGGCGAACGCGGTGAACTCGTCGGCGATCCGCTCGAAGACCTCCTGCGAGAAGTCGACCAGATCCATCTTGTTGACGCAGAGCACCAGGTGCGGCACCCGCAACAACGAGCAGAGGAACGCATGCCGGCGGGACTGCTCGACCAGCCCCTTGCGGGCATCCACCAGGATCAGCGCCAGGTCGGCCGTGGAGGCCCCGGTGACCATGTTCCGGGTGTACTGGATGTGCCCGGGGGTGTCGGCGATGATGAACTTGCGCCGGGGCGTGGCGAAGTAGCGGTACGCCACGTCGATCGTGATGCCCTGCTCCCGCTCCGCCCGCAGCCCGTCGGTGAGCAGCGCCAGGTTGGTGTACTCGTCGCCCCGGGCCGCGCTGACCGCCTCGACTGCCGCCAACTGGTCGGTGAACAGCGACTTCGTGTCGTAGAGCAGCCGACCGATCAGGGTCGACTTGCCGTCGTCCACACTCCCGGCCGTGGCGAAACGCAACAGATCCATCGGCCGGCCCTCGGCCACGGGAGCGGCGTCCAGAGTTTCGGTGCTCATCAGAAGTAGCCCTCCCGCTTACGGTCCTCCATCGCGGCCTCGCTGACCCGGTCGTCACCCCGGGTCGCGCCACGCTCGGTGATCCGGGTCGCGGCGACCTCCTCGATGACCTTCTCGACCGTGTCCGCGTCCGAGCGCACCGCCGCCGTGCAGGAGGCGTCACCCACCGTGCGATACCGCACCCGGGCCTTGAACCGCTCCTCACCGGCCCGCGCCGGCAGGAACTCGTTCACCGCGTAGAGCATCCCGTCGCGCTCGACCACCTCACGCTCGTGCGCGTAGTAGATCGACGGCAACTCGATCCGCTCGCGGGCGATGTAGTGCCACACGTCCAACTCCGTCCAGTTGGACAGCGGGAACACCCGGATCGACTCGCCCGGATGATGCCTCCCGTTGTAGAGCGCCCACAGCTCCGGCCGCTGGTTCTTCGGATCCCACTGGCCGAACTCGTCCCGGAAGCTGAACATCCGCTCCTTCGCCCTGGCCTTCTCCTCATCCCGCCGCGCCCCGCCGAAGAGGGCGTTGAAACGGTGCTTCTCCACCGCCTCCAGCAGCACCGGCGTCTGGATCCGGTTACGCGTCCCGTCCGCGGACTCGCGGACCAGGCCACTGGCCAGAGCCTCCGGCACGCTGGCCACCACCAGTTGCAGGCCCAGCTCGGCCACCCGCCGGTCGCGGTAGTCGAGCACCTCCGGGAAGTTGTGACCCGTGTCGACGTGCATCACCGGGAACGGAATGTGACCCGGCGCGAACGCCTTCTGCGCCAGCCGGAGCATGACGATCGAGTCCTTGCCACCGGAGAAGAGCAGCACCGGCCGCTCCAACTCGGCGACCACCTCGCGCATCACGAAGATGCTCTCCGCCTCAAGCGCGTCGAGATGGGTGACCTGGTACGCAGCACTGGTCATGACTCGGGCTCGATTCGCTCGGTCATCCGCTTTCCAGACCTTTCCGGTCGGGGATGTCAGGAAGTAGCGACAGGCTACCCGCAATGCCGATGCAACGCCGCAAGTAACCGGCTGGCGAGATCCTTACGGCACACCAACAGGTCCGGCAGGCGCGGATCCGCCTCGTTGTATTTCAGCGCAGAACCATCGATCCGGGAAGCGTGCAGTCCGGTGGCCGTCGCCACAGCGACCGGCGCCGCCGAATCCCACTCGTACTGCCCGCCGGCATGGATGTACGCATCCACCTCACCGGTGACCACCGCAGCGATCTTCGCCCCGGCCGAGCCCATCGGCACCAACTGCGCCCCGACCTCCTCCGCGAGATCGGTCAGGAACACCGGCGGCCGACTGCGACTCGCCGCCAACCGCAACCGCCCCGCACCGCCCGCCGTGGCCGCCTCCGGTGTCATCGGCGGATAGGCCGGCGGCAGGTCCGTACCCAGCACCCGGTGCTGAGCCGGCAGCCCGACCGCACCGGCGACCAGACCATGCGAGGTGGTCGCGTTACGCGCCCAGAGCGCCACGTGCACCGCCCAGTCCGCGCGCCCCTCCTCGCTGAACTCCCGCGTCCCGTCCAACGGGTCGATGATCCACACCCGATCGGCGGTCAACCGCGAAACGGCACCGGTGTTCACCTCGGCCGCCCACGCCAGTCGGGAACCCTCGTCCTCCTCGGAGAGCACCGCGTCACCCGGGCGCCACCTCGCCAACTCGGTACGGATCAGGTCGTGCGAGACCTTGTCCCCCGCCGACTTCAACGCACCGGCATCGGCGAACCCCATCTCCGCCCGCAGGCCCAGCAGCGCCTGCCCGGCACGATCCGCCAGCCACCGCGCGAACGCCCCGTCGATCATCGGTGGACCGCTCATGCTTCCGCTCCCGTCGCCACGATCCGCGTATGCCGAGCGGCCGGCCCCGCCCGACCGCCGAACCCGCACACTACCGGGCCACCGACGAACCCGACCGCCGCCGCCCGCCCCCGACACGTGTGTCGGCACCCAGCGGCGCGGAGGCCGACGTCGAACGGGCGCCCCGGCGCCCGCGCTAGACCCCGTGGTAGAGGTTCTGAGTCGGCTCCACACCCCGGCTGACCACGGATTCCACCACGTCCGCGGCCCGGTCCACCAGAAAGTCCAACTCCTTGCGTTCCGCCGTGCCGAAATCCGACAGCACATAGTCCGCCGGATCCTGCCGCCCCGGCGGACGACCGATCCCGAACCGCACCCGCACGTAGTCCTTCGTGCCAAACGACTTCGACATCGACCGCAGGCCGTTGTGCCCGCCCTCACCACCGCCGCACTTGACCCGCACCTGGCCGTAACCGATGTCCAGCTCGTCGTGCACCGCGATCACCCGCCCCGGCGGCACCTTGTAGAACTGCGCCAGACCGGCCACCGGCCCACCGGACAGATTCATGTAGGTCAGCGGCTTGGCCAGCACCAACTTGGGCCCGCCCAACCCCAGCCGCCCCTCTGCGACCTCCGCCACCGCCCGCCGGTGCCGGCCGAACTTCGCACCCAGCCGACCAGCCAGCAGGTCGGCGACCATGAACCCGACGTTGTGCCGGTTGCCCGCGTACTCCCGACCCGGGTTACCCAGGCCGACCACCAGCCACGGCCCGGTCTCGTCCGTCACCGCCCGCCCCTCCCGCTCGCACCGGCGGTCGACCACCGCCCACGCCGCCGATCATCCGATACGCCGACAGGCGCCCCCCGCAGAACCCGGGGACGCCTGTCGCAAACTGCGAGACTGTCAGGCCTCGGTACGAGCCTCGGTGTCCGCCTCGCCCTCGGCGGACGGCGCCTCGGCAGCGCCCTCGGTGACCTCGCCGACCTCGGCCTCGGCCTCCTCGGTGGCCTCCTCGACCTCGGGCAGCGTCGACTCCAGCTGCTCGGCGGTCGGCGCGGCGGTGACCGTGGCGATCGTCAGCTCCGGGTCGGCGGCCAGCTCCACACCCGCCGGCAACGACACGTCAGCGGCGGTGACATGGGAACCCGGCTCGGCACCCTCGATCGAAGCCTCCAGGTGATCCGGCACCTTGGTCGCGTCCGCGGTCACCGAGAGGGTGTCGTGGTCGTGCACGATCAGCGTGTCGCGCGCGGCCTCACCGGTGAGCTGGACCGGCACGTCCACGGTGACCTTCTCGCCGCGACGCACCAGCAGCAGGTCGACGTGCTCGAAGGTGTCCTTGATCGGGTTCCGCTGGATCGCCTTCGGCAGCGCCAGCGCCAGCGTGCCGTCGCTGATGTCGAGCGCCAACAGCTGGTTGGCGCCACCGTTGCGGATGGCCGCCGCGAACTCGCGGGCCGGCAGCGCGATGTGCTTGGGCTTCTCGCCATGGCCGTACAGCACGGCGGGCACCTTGCCGGCCCGGCGGGTACGGCGGGCACCACCCTTGCCGAACTCGGTGCGGGGCTCGGCGCTGATCTTTACCTCGGACACGGGGAAACTCCTGATGCTTCGCTGCGGCAGCTTGTCGTCTGGCGGTGCTGGGCGGGGGGCTCGCAGGGGCTCATGCGTCAGCAGACTGCCCGGAGCACCGCGTCGATCACGGTGCCTCCGTGCGGCGCTTCTCAGCGGCCCGCAGGGCACCCTCGCCGTGGCAACCGCACCAGTCTACCCGAGCGATTTCCCGGGTTTCCGGCAGTCCCCGTACCCGCGCGGACACCCCGCCCCGGCACCAACCAGCCGGCTCGGTCGTGAACCGCGCTCAGCTCAGCCCACCGAAGAGCGTGGTCACCGAGCCGTCGTCGAAGACCTCGCGGATCGCCCGGGCCAGCAGCGGCGCGATCGACAGCACGGTGAGCTTGTCGAGCTGCTTCTCCGGCGGCAAGGGGAGCGTGTTGGTCACCACGACCTCGCTGATCGGGCTGTTCTTCAACCGCTCCGCCGCCGGGTCGGACAGCAGCGCGTGGGTGGACGCCACGATCACGTCCGCCGCTCCCGACTCCTTCAGGATGTCCGCCGCCCGGCAGATCGTGCCGCCCGTGTCGATCATGTCGTCGACGACCAGGCAGACCCGACCCTCGACCTCACCGACGACCCGGTTCGCCACCACCTGGTTCGGCTTCATCGGGTCCCGAGTCTTGTGGATGAACGCCAGCGGGCAACCACCCAGCCGGTCCGTCCACCGCTCGGCCACCCGCACCCGGCCCGAATCCGGCGCGACCACCGTCATCGGCCGGCCCGCGTACTTGCGCTCCACGTACTCGGCCAGGATGTCCATCGCGAAGAGGTGGTCCACCGGACCGTCGAAGAAGCCCTGGATCTGCGCGGTGTGCAGGTCCACGGTGAGGATCCGGTTCGCCCCGGCGGTCTTCAGCAGGTCGGCGACCAACCGCGCCGAGATCGGCTCCCGACCGCGGTGCTTCTTGTCCTGGCGGGAGTACGGATAGAACGGCAGGACGACAGTGATCCGCTTGGCCGAACCGCGCTTCAGCGCGTCCACCATGATCAGGGTCTCCATGACCCAGGTGTTCACCCCGTGCGTGACCGACTGCACCACGAAGGCGTCCGAACCACGTACCGAGTCCTTGAAGCGTACGAAGATCTCGCCGTTGGCGAACTCGTACGCGTCGGCCGGCGTCGGCGCGACGCCGAGCACCTCACCGATCTCCTTGGCCAACTCCGGAAAACCACGTCCGGAGAAGAGCATCAGGCTCTTGCGGTTTTCGGCGACGATGCTGCCCATGGGCCCGTCTGCTCCCGTGTTCGGTCGGCGGTACCCGGCCTGTTGGTGGTGGTCGGCCGGGGACTATTCGGTTGCAGTATCTCCCGGCTCGGGCGTACCGCCCACCGACTCGGCGGTGCCGTGGATTGCCTCACCTTCACTTGCGGAGAACGCCGCCGCCGGAGCACCCTGCGCACCCCGAAGGGCACGCTCGGCCGCCTCGGCGGAAGCCGTGCCCGCGCGCTTGCGCGCCACCCAGCCCTCGACGCTGCGCTGCGGCGCCCGGGTCAACCCCAACGCCCCCGGCGGCACGTCCTTGTTGATCGCGCTACCCGCCGCCACGTACGCCCCGGCGCCCACCTCGACCGGTGCGATGAGGCTCGTGTCGCAGCCCACGAACGCCGCCTCGCCGACCACGGTGCGGTGCTTGTTCACCCCGTCGTAGTTCACGAAGATCGTCGCCGCGCCGATGTTCGCCCTCGCTCCGATCGTCGCGTCACCCACGTACGACAGGTGCGGCACCTTGGCGCCGGCCCCCAGCTCGGAATTCTTCACCTCGACGAACGTGCCGACCTTCGACCGCTCCGCCAACCGGGCGTCCGGCCGCAGGTACGCGTACGGCCCGACGCTGGCGCCCGGACCCACCTCGGCGCCGACCGCATGGCTGCGCAACACCGTCGCGCCGTGCCTTACCACCGTGTCGATCAACGTCACGTCCGGCCCGACCACCGCGCCGCTGCCGACCACCGAACCGCCACATAGCTGGGTGTTCTGATCCACCACCGCGTCGCGGTCCAGCGCCACCGTCACGTCGATCCAGGTGGTCTCGGGGTCGAGCAGACTGACGCCGGCCCGCATCCACCGCTCGTTGACCCGGTCACGCAGCAGCCGGCGCAACGCCGCGAGTTCCACCCGGTCGTTGCAACCGAGCGTCTCGGTGTGGTCGGCGGCCAGGTGCACCCCCACCGGCTCGCCGGCGGAGACCAGCATCTTGAAGACGTCGGTGAGGTACTCCTCGCCCTGGTCGTTGTCGGTCGACAGCTTGCCGAGCACGTCCCGCAGCCGGGTCGCGTCGAACGCGTAGATGCCAGCGTTGATCTCACGGACAGCGAGCTGTCCGGGAGTGGCGTCACGCTGCTCGACGATCTGTTCCAACCGGCCCGCCGAGTCCCGCACGATGCGCCCGAGCCCGGTCGGGTCCGGCACCTCCGCCGCGAGCACGGTCGCCGCGGCGCCCTCGCTCTCGTGGGCCGCCACCAGCGCACCGACCGTCTCGGGCCGCAGCAACGGCACATCGCCGTTGAGCACCACCACCGTGCCGGTGACCTCCGGGGCGGCCTCCAGCGCGATCCGCACCGCGTGCCCGGTGCCGAGCTGTTCCGCCTGGTGGACCGCGGTGGCCTCGGGGGCGATCCCGGCAAGGTGGGCGCGGACCTGGTCGGCGCCGTGCCCCACCACCACCAGGGTGCGCGCCGCAGCCAGCGGGTCGGCCGCGTTGAGCACGTGGCCCACCAGCGTCCGACCGAGCAGTGGATGCAGCACCTTGGGCAACGAGGACTTCATCCGCTTGCCCTCACCGGCAGCGAGTACGACGACGGTACGGGTGTGGGGCTCGGGCACGACGTGGCTCCCGTCGGAACGCGGACAGTCTCGCGGCCATGCTAACCAGACAATCCGGCCTGTTCGGCAGGGGTACGAGGATCGGCAGTTGAGGGTGCTTGCTGGGGTGCCTGGATTCGAACCAGGAGCTCAAGGCTCCAAAGGCCTGCGGGTTGCCATTACCCCACACCCCATAGAAATGTCAAGCCGACAGGCCGCATCAAACCGCTGAAGTGTGTTCAGCCGCGGACCGGAACAGCTCGGCGATCATACCCTCTATTCGCCAGTAGAGCTCGCGGCTACGCGGCACATTGATCACGAGACAGCCCTTGTACTCGTCACCGGCGTTGTCCTTCGGGGAGAGCTGGCACAAAGTGCACCACGCCGATCCGACGAGCGCCCGGCACGGTGTCCTGCGGGGGCAGATCGACGTCTCGGCCCGGATGATCTGGCTGTTCGAGAAGGTCGGGGCGGCGTGGGACGTGCGCTGGCCGAAGCCGGAACGGATCGCGGCGAAGCTGGCCCGGCCAGCGACCGAGCGTTGACCGGGCGGCCAACCCGCAAGTTACCTGACAGTATGTTCGGGTGACCGGGCGGAGAGCAGGCAGCATCCCACGACAGGGCGTCACCGAGCGCCAGCGAGGTGACGAGATGGCCGACATTCCTCCCGCGGTGGGCGGCAAACGGCGGCGGTCGGTGCCCGCCGCGGCGGGCAAGCCGACGTCCCGGGTACGCATGTCCGCCGCCCAGCGTCGCGAGCAGTTGATCGCGATCGGCCGGCAGATCTTCGCCGAGCGTGGTTTCGACGCCACCTCCATCGAGGAGGTGGCGTCGCGCGCGAAGGTCTCCAAGCCGGTGGTCTACGAGCACTTCGGCGGCAAGGAGGGGCTCTATGCGGTGGTGGTGGACCGCGAGGTCCGGTCCCTGCTGGACCGGATCACCACGGCACTGACCGCGGGTCATCCGCGGGAGCTGCTGGAGCAGGCCGCGTTGGCCCTGCTCGGCTACATCGAGGAGGAGACCAGCGGGTTCCGGGTGCTGGTACGGGAGTCGCCGGTGCTCTCGGCGACCGGCAACTTCAGCAGCGTGATGAACGACGTGGCGCACCAGGTGGAGCACATTCTCGGCGCGGAGTTCTCCAGTCGCGGTTACGACCCCAAATTGGCCGAGTTGTACGCGCAGGCGCTGGTGGGCATGGTCGCGTTGACCGGCCGGTGGTGGCTGGAGGTGCGTAAGCCGCGCAAGGAGGCGGTGGCCGCGCACCTGGTGAATCTCTCCTGGAACGGGTTGTCGCACCTGGAGGACAAGCCGGGTCTGATCACCGCGGGCGGGCGCTGAGCGGCGTCGGTGGGGCGCAGCTTCGCTCAGCGGCGGTGGATCTCGGCGACGGGGTGGTTCCGACGGCTCCGCTCGACCTCGGCGTCCTCGTGCGGGCCGACCTTGTCGTAGAGGCCGGTGCCGAGCAGGATCAGCCCGAACAGCATCGAGACGATCACCGTCGACATGGAGAAGTTCAGGAAGTTGGCGTCGGTCTGGAGCACCGACATCATCAGGATGCTGGTGACCAGGAATACGGCTCCGGCGGTGAGGTTCATGTAGTGACCGAGGTTGGTTCGCCGGGACGCGCCGACGATGAGCACGACCCCGAAGGCGATCGAGGCCAGTGAGAAGGCCAGGTTGGTGCGCAGGCCCAGAGCCCAGTTGCCGTTTCGGCCGAACAGCGGGTCGCCCCAGGTGAGCGCGGTCCCCCAGACACCGAAGATGAGGATGTAGAGCCCGACCAGACCGGACAGCGCCCGGTAGAACGACCGTGCCGGATGGTTGACCGGAAAGTGCGGCATCGACTCCTCCACGCAAAGCGGGACAACAACGACATTGTCCCGCAATCACGCGGTTCGCGTCCCCCGAACGCCAACTCAACAGCAGCAACCCGCCGACACGGCGAGGCCACGCCCGGAATCGGCCGCGAGTCTGCCCGAGGCGCAACCACGCGGCTCAAGATCCCCATCCCGGCCGGGCGCGCCGAACGGATGCGCAACCCCGACGGGTTGTCGCCGGAGCCCGACCCGCGCAGGGATCAAGCCTGACCGCCCGGAGCGGGTCGGGCTCCGGCGAAACCACAATCGCAACCAGAAGCGGGACCTCAGAGCACGAGTCGAGCCTCCTGCCACGCCTCGTGCTCCTCGTCGCTGCCGACCTTGCTGTACATGCCGGCCATCAGCAGCACCAGGCTGAGCACCATCTGAACGATCACCGTGACGACGCTGACGTTGAAGATGTTGGCCTCGGTCCGGCTGAGGGCGAGACCCGCCAGGCTGACCACCAAGATCAGATAGGCGGACCATTGGTTGATCAACACGTCGAGGTTGCGCCCGATGGCGGTGCCGGCCAGCACGATCGCACCGATCACGATGCTGAACAGGGAGAAGCCGAGGTTCGTCCCCTGCCCCAGGACCTGGGTGTCGCCCTGGCCGAAGAAGGGCTCACCGGTGCTGGTCAGGAAGCCGATCACACCGAAGACCACCAGGTACAGACCGATGAGCCCGCCGATCGCCCGGTAGATCGGCCGCGCGGGGTGGTTGACGGGGGTGTGGGCCATGTCTGTGTCTCCAACGCCGTTGAGTGAGGGTCGACGGCGATTCTCCCGCATCATGCCCTGTGACGCCGCACACGGGTCCCGCGAGCGTCATGTCGGAGCAGCGTCGATGCCGGGTGGGGTGGCTCAGCCTGCGGGGATCTCGTCGGCCAGCGCGAGCCAGGCCAGCTCGGCCTCCTCACGCTCGCCGCGTACCTGGGTGAGCTGGGCGTCCAGCTCGGCCACCTTGCTGTAGTCGGTGGCGTTCGCGGCGAGTTGGTCCAGCAGGGTGGCCTCCTTCTGTTCCAGCTTGCCGACCTGCCGTTCGAGGCGGACAAGTTCCTTGCGGGCCTGCCGGGCCTCGGCGGCGCTCATTCCGCCGCCGGCCGGGCCGGTGGCCGGTGCCGAAGGTGCCGGGGTACGTCCGGTGCCCGGCCGGTCGTTGGCGCGGGCAAGGTACTCGTCGACACCACCGGGCAGATGCACCAGCCGGCCGTCACCGAACATGCCGTACGCCGAGTCCGTCACCCGCTCGATGAGGTAGCGGTCGTGGCTGGCCACCACGATCGTGCCGGGCCAGGAGTCGAGCAGGTCCTCCAACGCGGCGAGGGTGTCGGTGTCGAGGTCGTTTGTGGGTTCGTCGAGCAGCAGCACGTTCGGTTCGCTGGCCAGCAGGCGCAGCATCTGGAGCCGACGCCGCTCGCCGCCGGAGAGATCACCGACCGGAGTCCAGAGGCGCCGGTCGTCGAAGCCGAACACCTCGGCGAGCTGGGCGGCGGAGATCTCCCGGTCGCCGAGGCGGACCCGCCGGGCGACCTCCTCGACGGCTTCCAGGACGCGCAGGTCGCTGGGCAGTTCGGCGAGTTCCTGGGAGAGGAAGGCGGGCCGTACGGTGCTGCCGGTGGCCATCCGTCCGCTGTCGGGGCGGGTGACGCCGGCCAGCATCCGTAGCAGGGTGGTCTTGCCGGCGCCGTTGGCGCCGAGGATGGCGATCCGGTCGCCGGGGCCGACCTGCCAGGTGGTGTCGTCGAGGATGGTCTTGGGGCCGGCGTGCAGCCGGACGTGTTCCAGGTCGTACACCTGCTTGCCGAGGCGGGCGGTGGCCAGCCGTTGCAGCGACATCGTGTCGCGCGGTGGCGGCACGTCGGCGATGAGCGCGTTGGCCGCGTCGATACGGAACTTCGGCTTCGAGGTGCGGGCCGGCGGGCCACGGCGCAGCCAGGCGATCTCCTTGCGGAGCAGGTTCTGTCGGCGCGCCTCGGTGGCGGCGGCGATCCTTTCCCGCTCGGCGCGGGCGAGGATCCAGGCGGCGTAGCCGCCCTCGTAGGCCCGCACGGTCTGGTCGGCGACCTCCCACGTGGTGGTGCAGACGGCGTCGAGGAACCAGCGGTCGTGGGTGACCACGACCAGAGCGCCCTTGCGGCCGACCAGGTGCCGGGCCAGCCAGTCGACGCCGCTGACGTCGAGGTGGTTGGTGGGCTCGTCGAGGATGAGCAGGTCGGCGTCGCGGACCAGCAAGGCGGCCAGCGCCACCCGGCGGCGTTCGCCACCGGACATCGGCCCGACCGGAGCGTCGAGTCCCAGGTGCGGCATGCCAAGCCCGTCGAGGATGGCGCGTACGCCGGCGTCACCGGCCCATTCGTGCTCCGCGCCCATGCTCTCGGCGAGCCACTCGGTGCCGAGCACGACGTCGCGGACGGTGGCCTCGGGGCTGAGGGTGAGGTTCTGTGGCAGCCAGGCGACGCGCAGGTCGCGACGGTGGGTGACCCGGCCGTCGTCGGGCTGCTCAATCCGGGTCAACAGTCGGAGCAGGGTGGACTTGCCGGCGCCGTTGAGCCCGACGACGCCGATCCGGTCGGCGTCCTCCAGGCCGAGCGAGACCTCGGTGAGCAGTGGCCCGGCCGCGCCGTAGCCCTTGGACACCCGGTCCAGGTTGACGATGTTGGCCACGTATCCACCTTCCATGATCAAGGCGTCCCGGTGCCGGGGGGCACCTGGGGACGCCTGTCGTTCCAGGGTACGCGGGCGGTCGCTGCTCGGCGGCGTCCCGGGCACCGGGCAGCGGCGGACGCAACCGAGCGCCACCTGACCCGCGCCGGGTCGGCGGGTGGACTCAGGTGATCCGGGCGCCGTGCACCGGGCCGTGGGCGATGCGGGCCTCCCGGCACACCCCGGCCGCCGCCAACTCTGCGGCGACGCGTTCCGCGTCGGCGGCGTCGGCGGTGAGGAACACGCAGGTGGGCCCCGAGCCGGAGACGATGCCGGCCAGCGCCCCGGCCGCCTCGCCGGCCTTCAGGGTGCTCGCCAGCGACGGTCGCATGGCCAGGGCGGCGTCCTGAAGGTCGTTGCCGAGGGTCGGTGCGAGCACCCGGGGATCGCGCTGCCGCAGTGCGGCGAGCAGCCCGTCGGTGCTGCCCAGGGGCGGGCCGGCGGCGCCGGTCTCGCGGAGCCGGTCGAGTTCCCGGTACGCCTGCGGGGTGGACAGGCCGCCGTCGGCGATGGCGACCACCCAGTGCCAGGAGGTGGGCCGGGCCAGCACCGGACTGACCGCCTCGCCCCGGCCGGTGCCCAACGCGGTGCCGCCGTGGATCAGGAAGGGCACGTCCGAGCCGAGGTCGGCGGCGATGCTCGCCAACTCGTCACGGGACAGGCCGGTGCCCCACAACGCGTCGCAGGCGACCAGGGCGGCCGCCGCGTCGGCGCTGCCGCCGGCGAGCCCACCGGCCAGCGGGATCTGCTTGCGCAGGTGAAGCCGGGCGTGCGGCATGACGCCTGCGTACCCGGCGAGGGCGTGCGCCGCCCGGAGGATCAGGTTGGAGTCGTCGAGGGCAAGCTCCCCGGTGCCCTCGCCCTCCATGGTGAGGGTCAGCGTGTCGCCGCGTCGCGCGGTCAGCTCGTCGTAGATCGAGATCGCGTGGTAGACGGTGTTCAGCTCGTGGTAGCCGTCCCGGCGCAGCGGGCCGACCCCCAGGTGCAGGTTGACCTTGGCGGGCACCCGTACCCGGACCGGACCGCTCGCCCCGCGCGGCTCGTCGTCGTCCGGTCGCCAGGCCTCGGTCACGGGGTGATGTCCCGGACGGGCAACCGCACGTCGAACGGCTTGTTCACGATCAGCTCCTCGGCGGAGTCGGCGACCAGCTCGTACCGGCCGTCGACAAGGTCGTACGCGTACACGTGCACGGGATTCTGCTCGATCCGCCAGTAGTGCGGGATGCCGACGTCGGCGTAGTCGGCGGGCTTCTCCAACCGGTCCCGACGCCGGGTGCCGGGCGAGACGACCTCGACGGCGAGCACCACCTGCTCGGCGTCAACATAGTGGTTGTCGGCGACCACCGGGCGCCTGAGCAGCACCACATCCGGCTCGAAGGTGTTGCGGTGGCTGATCACCACGCCGACCGCAGTGGCAGGCTCGACACTGAGGGGCGCGTTACGGAACAGCCACATCCAGAGCCGGTTGGCGATGTTCTGATGACCGATGGTGGGGGAAGGGACCAAGACCAGGACTCCGTCACGCAACTCGACGCGGGGGGCGTCGTCGGGGAAGGCCAGCACGTCCTCGACGGTGTAGTTGGCCAGGCGTTGCCGAAGCGGGTCCGGGCCCCACATGCCGGACACGTCGGGATCGATCGGCTGGGCGGTCACTGGTACACCTCCTCGGCGGGCACGGCCTCAGCCTACTGGGCTGCCGGCGTACGGCTCGGGGCCGACGCGGCCACGGCGGCGAACTGCTCGACGGTGAGTGACTCGCCGCGTGCGCCGGGGTCGACGCCGGCGGCGGTGAGCGCGGCGGCGGCCCGGTCGGCGC
>NZ_JBXUOW010000049.1:0-40443 GCF_057196645.1 Micromonospora sp. ATLC16 | reverse complement strand
CGGCGTGGGTGAGCGCGGCCAGCCGGGCGGCCTCGCGGGGCGAGGGGATGGACGCGGCGACCAGCAGCAGCAGGTCCTGGTCCGGTCGATCGGCCTGCCGCGCCGCCCGGGCGTGCCGTTCGGCGGCGTCGAGCAGCGTGGTGACCTCCACCTCGGTGGTGGCCGGCGGGTCGACGACTCCGGCGTCGAGCAGCGGTCGCAGTGGACCGAAGGTGGCACCGAGGGCGGCGGTGTCCAGCGCGGCGACCCGGACACCGCCGGGCGCGGCGGTGGCCAGCAGCCGCAGCACCAGGGCACGTAGCAGGCCGGCGACCGCCGATTGGCGGGAGTCTGCGTCGATCGCCAGGTGATGCCCGGCGCCCAGGGGCACCAGCACCGGGAAGCCGCCGCCGGCGGTGACCGCCTCCCCGACGCGTACCGGAACGGGTTGGCGGGCCAGTGGGGTGCCCGGCGTCGGGGTGGCCAGCGCCGCGCCGACCCGGGCCAGCCGGGCCAGCAGGTCGGTGTCGACAACCGGGGCGGGTGATGTGGTGGCGTTCAGCGCGGTGCGGGCGGAGTCAAGATGCGCGCGGGCCGCCCGGTGGGCGGCGACCGCCTGCTCGTACGCCGACGCGAGCCTGCCCACACCCCTGCCCCTCACCGCCGAGCGCCGCCTGGTCGCAGAAACCCTAACGGACGGCGGCGACACCGGCACGTGTCCGAACCGGACGTGTCGGGCCGCCACCTCGGCCGGGCGCGGACGCGCGGCGGTCGACGGCCGGTGTGGACCGTCGACCGCCGCGTACGGTCAGCCGGTGACCGCGTTGAGCGCCGGCAGGTAGCCGTAGCGGTAGCCGTCTGCGTTCGGGTGGTACGCCTCGATGACCCCGGTGACGTCCCGGATCCACGGCTGGGCGCCGCAGACGCCGTGGCCGGCGAAGGTGGGTCGGGTGTCGGCGAAGGTGGCGCCGGCCGCGGCGGCCCGGTCGGCGGTCACGGTGGCGAGCACGTCGGCCGCCTCGTTGAGGATGGTGCGCTTGTAGGTGCTGATGGCCAGCAGTCCGCAGTAGCGGGTCTCGAACAGCCGGGGATAGCCGAGCACGATCAGTCGGGCGTTGGGCGCCCGTTCCCGGATGGCGGCGTAGGTGCGGTCCAGCCGGGCCGGCAGCGTGCCGGTGGCGAACGCCTTCGCCGCGTTGACGGCGTTGGTGCAGGTGGAGGTGCTGCCGAACCGGCAGTCGGTCATCACGTCGGCGAACCCGGCGTCGTTTCCGCCGATGGTGATGGTGACCATCGTGGTGGTGGCGGAGAGCGAGCCCAACTGGTCGTCGAGCACGTCGGCGGTGACCGCGCCGCCGCAGGCGGGGAACCGGAAGCTGGCCACGTTGTTGGCGGCGGCCCACAGCGGCGCGTACGACTTCTGGCTGCGCAGGCAGGTGGACAGTTCGTACGGCCCGGCGCCGACACCTGAGGAGTACGAGTCGCCCAGGGCGACGTAGTGGATCGGCGCGGCGGCCTGGGCGACGCCGGGGACGGCCAGCGCGCCGACGGCCGCGGTGAGGAGGGCGACCAGCGCGGTCAGGGCGCGGGCCAACGGACGATGGGGCATGACGGACCTCCACGGGGGTGGTGGTGGAGCCCGAGAACCGCGCGCGAGGCCAAGGGTTGTTACTGGCCGGTAATGCTATCGAAACATCTGGATAAAGTGAATAGCCGTTAGGCGCGGGACGTGACGAGGCCGCGCCCGCGCGGTCGTCCCGCGTGGACGCGGCCTCGTCGAGACCTCGGCAGCTGACCGTCAGTGCGCCGCCAGGGGCCGGCTGGCCGGGTGCACCGGAGCCGGCAGCGTGCCGATGCCCCCCAGGTAGGTGTGGATCGCCGCGGCGGCGGCCCGCCCCTCGGCGATCGCCCACACGATCAGCGACGCGCCCCGGTGCATGTCACCGGCGACGAAGACTCCGTCGGCCTCGGTCTGCCAGTCCGCCCGGGAGTCGACCGCGCCCCGCACGTTGCGAGCCACCCCGAGCTGCGCCAGCAACGGCTGCTCCTCGGTGCCCTCGAAGCCGATCGCCAGCAACACCAGGTCGGCGGGCAGTTCCCGTTCAGTGCCCGGCACCACCGTGACGATCCGTCGGCCGTCGTGCCTCTCCACGGACACCTCGGCGATCCGCACCGCCCGCACCGCACCGGTGCCGTCGTCGACGAACTCCTGCACCGCCACCGCGAAGACCCGCTCGCCGCCCTCCTCGTGGGCCGGGTACTCCCGCAGGACCCACGGCCACGTCGGCCACGGGTCGCGACTCTCGTCCCGAGCGTGGGGCGGCTGCGGATAAAGGTCGAGCTGGTGTACGCCGGCCGCGCCCTGCCGGTGCGCCACGCCCAGACAGTCCGCCGCGGTGTCGCCACCGCCGATGATGACCACGTGTTGGCCGGCCGCGTCGATCGGCGTACCGTCCCCCAAGGTGGCCGCCGCCGGCTGGCCCTCACCGGCCGCCGCGACCACCCGGTTGGCCGCCACCAGATGCGCCATCGCCTGGTGTACGCCGCGCAGCTGCCGACCCGGCGTGTCGGTGTCCCGGCCCTGCAACGCGCCACAGGCCAGCAGCACCGCGTCGTGCCGGGCGCGCAGCTGCTCGGCGGTGACGTCGACCCCGACGTTCACCCCGGCCCGGAACTCGACCCCCTCGGCGCGCAGCTGCGCCAGCCGGGCGTCGATGTGCCGCTTCTCCAGCTTGAAGTCGGGGATGCCGTACCGCAGCAGGCCACCGATCGCGTCGTCGCGCTCGTAAACGGTCACGGCGTGACCCGCGCGGGCCAGTTGCTGCGCGGCGGCGAGCCCGGCGGGCCCGGAGCCGACCACGGCGACCGACCGACCGGAGGGCGCGGGTGCCGGACGCGGAGGCAGTCCCCGGGCCGCGGCCGCGTCGGCGATCTCCACCTCGACCTGCTTGATGGTGACCGGCGCGCCGCCGGCGATGCCGAGCACGCACGCGGCCTCGCAGGGCGCCGGGCAGAGCCGGCCGGTGAACTCGGGGAAGTTGTTCGTGGCGTGCAGCGACTCCACCGCCGCGTCCCAGTTGCCGGTGCGGACCAGGTCGTTCCAGTCCGGGATGCGGTTGCCCAGCGGGCAGCCGTCGTGGCAGAACGGGATGCCGCAGTCCATGCAGCGGGTGGCCTGCTCGCGGATCAGTCCCTCACCGGCCGGCGGGTAGACCTCCCGCCAGTCGCTGATGCGCACCGGCACCGGGCGGCGGGCCGGCAGCCGCCGGCCGTAGCGCAGGAAACCGTTCGGGTCAGGCACGAGCCACCTCCTGGGCGACCGCCCGCGGGGCGGGTGCTACCGGCGCGGACGAGGCGGCGGCCGGCTGCGCCGGTGCCGCCAGTGCGCTCATCACCGCGTCGTCGACGTCCTGGCCGGCGGCTTCGGCGGCCCGCATGATCTCCATCACCCGGCGGTAGTCCCGGGGCACCACGGCGGTGAACTCCTCCACCGCCTCCGGCCAGCGTTTGAGCAGCTGTTCGGCGATCGCCGAGTCGGTCTCGGCGAAGTGCCGCTGCACCAGCTCGTGCAGGCGGGTCCGTTCCGCCTCGCTGGGCGCGAACAGGTCGACCAGTTCGGTGTTGACCCGGCGGCGGTCGAGGTTCCAGACGAACGCCGTACCGCCGGACATGCCCGCGGCGAAGTTGCGGCCGGTCGGACCGAGCACCACCACGGTGCCGCCGGTCATGTACTCGCAGCCGTGGTCGCCGACACCCTCGACGACAGTCACCGCGCCCGAGTTACGCACCGCGAACCGCTCCCCGACCCGACCCCGCAGGTAGACCTCACCGGCGGTCGCGCCGTACAGGATGGTGTTGCCGGCGATGATCTGATCCTCCGCGCGACCGCCCGCCTCGGCGTCGGCGGACACGAACGGCGCCGCCGCGTCCGGCCGGACGACCAGCCGGCCACCGGAGAGGCCCTTGCCGACGTAGTCGTTGGCGTCGCCGTGCAGGCGCAGGGTCACCCCGCGCGGCAGGAACGCGCCGAAGGACTGCCCGGCGGTGCCGCGCAGGGTGAACTCGATGGTGTCGGCGGGCAGGCCGGCACCACCGTGGCGGCGGGTGACCTCGCCGCCGAGCATCGCGCCCACGCTGCGGTGCTCGTTGCGGATCGCCACCTCGGCCCGCACCAACGGGACCGACTCGTCGGAACCGCTGGCGCTCAGCGCCGGCTCGGCGAGGGCGATCAGCTCGTTGTCCAGGGCCAGCTCAAGGCCGTGGTCCTGAGCGCGTACGCCACGGCGGGCCGCGCCC
Organism: Micromonospora sp. ATLC16; assembly: GCF_057196645.1. Classification (NCBI taxonomy): domain Bacteria; kingdom Bacillati; phylum Actinomycetota; class Actinomycetes; order Micromonosporales; family Micromonosporaceae; genus Micromonospora; species Micromonospora sp. ATLC16. Next base: position 36,168 of record NZ_JBXUOW010000049.1, on the reverse strand, counting down.
TCGGGCAGCTCCGGCAGGTGCAGTACCCGACCGAGGTCGAGCCCACCTGCCTTCCAGTGCTCGACCGCCGGTACGACGTCGAGCAGCTCGGTACGCCCGATCGCCTCGTCGATGCTGCGCAGACCCAGCTCGGCCAGGTAGCCGCGGATCTCCTCGGCGAGGAACAGGAAGAAGTTCTCCACGAACTCGGGCTTGCCGGTGTAGCGCTCGCGCAGCACCGGGTTCTGGGTGGCGATGCCCACCGGGCAGGTGTCCAGGTGGCAGACGCGCATCATGATGCAGCCGGAAACGATCAGCGGGGCGGTGGCGAAGCCGAACTCCTCGGCCCCGAGCAGCGCCGCGACGATCACGTCCCGCCCGGTCTTGAGCTGCCCGTCGACCTGCACGGTCACCCGGTCACGCAGCTTGTTGAGCAGCAGCGTCTGCTGTGCCTCGGCCAGGCCCAGCTCCCACGGCGTACCGGCGTGCTTGAGCGAGTTCAGCGGGGACGCGCCGGTGCCGCCGTCGTGGCCGGAGATCAGGATGACGTCGGCCTTGAGCTTGGCCACCCCCGCGGCGACGGTGCCGACCCCGACCTCGCTGACCAGCTTGACGTGCACCCGGGCGGCCGGGTTGACGCACTTGAGGTCGTGCACCAGCTGGGCGAGGTCCTCGATGGAGTAGATGTCGTGGTGCGGCGGGGGCGAGATCAGGCCGACGCCGGGGGTGGCGTGCCGGGTCCGGGCGATCCAGGGCCAGACCTTGTTGCCGGGCAGCTGTCCGCCCTCGCCGGGCTTGGCCCCCTGCGCCATCTTGATCTGGAGGTCGTCGGCGTTGACCAGATATTCGCTGGTGACACCGAACCGGCCGCTGGCGATCTGCTTGACGGCGGAACGGCGGGCGGGGTCGTGCAACCGCTCGACGTCCTCCCCGCCCTCGCCGGTGTTGGACTTGCCGCCGAGCCGGTTCATCGCGACGGCGAGGGTCTCGTGCGACTCGGCCGAGATCGACCCGTACGACATGGCGCCGGTGGCGAACCGCTTGACGATCTCGCTGGCCGGCTCCACCTCCTCGATCGGCACCGGCGGCAGCACGCCGCCGCGTAGCCGGAACAGCCCGCGCAGCGAACCGGCCCGGGCGGCCAACTCGTCGACCTTGGCGGTGTAGTCGCGGAAGACGTCGTACTGGCGGCTACGGGTGGCGTGCTGGAGCAGGAAGACCGTCTCCGGGTTGAACAGGTGCAGCTCACCCTCGCGGCGCCACTGGTACTCGCCGCCCACCGGCAGCAGGTCGACCGCCTCGGCATCGGCCGCCGGCCAGGCCAGCGCGTGCCGGGCGGCCACCTCGGCGTGGATGCCGGCGAGCCCGACGCCGCTGATCGTGCTCGGCGTACCCCGGAAATACCGCTCGATCAGCCTGGTCTCCAACCCGACCGCCTCGAAGACCTGCGCGCCGCAGTACGACGACACCGTCGAGATGCCCATCTTGGACATGATCTTCAGCACGCCCTTGCCGAGCGCCTTGACGTAGTTGCGGATCGCGGCTCGCGGCTCGACCCCGGCCAGCACGCCCGTGGAGATCATGTCCTCCACCGACTCGAAGGCCAGGTACGGGTTGACCGCCACCGCCCCGTAGCCGATGAGCACCGCGGCGTGGTGCACCTCGCGGCAGTCGCCCGACTCGACGATCAGCGCCACCTGCGTCCGGGTCTGCTCCCGGACCAGGTGCTGGTGCACCGCCGCGGTGAGCAGCAGCGACGGGATCGGGGCCAGGTCGGCGTTGGAGTCGCGGTCGGAGAGCACCAGGATCCGTACGCCGTCCTCGATCGCCTCGGAGACGTGCCGGCAGATCTCGGTCAGCCGGGCTCGGATCCCGGTGCCACCGTCGCGGATGCGGTAGAGCCCGGAGACCCGTACCGCCTTGAAGCCGGGCAGGTCACCGTCCTCGTCGACACAGAGGATCTTCGCCAACTCGTCGTTGTCGATCACCGGGTAGGGCAGCACGATCTGCCGGCAGCTCGCCGGGCCGGGATCGAGCAGGTTGCCCTCCGGGCCGATGGTGGTGGCCAGGCTGGTCACCAACTCCTCCCGGATGGCGTCCAGCGGAGGGTTGGTGACCTGGGCGAACATCTGGTGGAAGTAGTCGTAGAGCAGCCGTGGCCGGGTGGACAGCGGGGAGATCGGGGTGTCGGTGCCCATCGATCCGATCGGTTCCGCGCCGGTCCGCGCCATCGGCGCGAGCAGGATCTTCAGCTCCTCCTCGGTGTAGCCGAAGGTCTGCTGGCGGCGGCGTACCGAGTCGTGGGTGTAGACGACGTGCTCGCGGGCCGGCAGGTCGTCCAGCTCGATCAGCCCGGCGTGCAGCCAGTCGGCGTACGGCTGGGCGGCGGCCAGCTCGGTCTTGATCTCGTCGTCGTGCACGATCCGGCCGGCGACCGTGTCGACCAGGAACATTCTGCCCGGCTGGAGCCGGCCCTTGGCCACCACGGCGGCCGGGTCGAGGTCGAGCACGCCCGCCTCGCTGCCCAGCACCACCAGGCCGTCCGCGGTCTGCCACCAGCGGCCCGGACGCAGACCGTTGCGGTCGAGCACCGCGCCGACGATCTCCCCGTCGGTGAAGGCGACCGAGGCCGGGCCGTCCCACGGCTCCATCAGGCTGGCGTGGAACCGGTAGAAGGCGCGCTTGTCGGCACGCATGTCGGGGTCGTTCTCCCACGCCTCCGGGATCATCATCAACACCGCGTGCGGCAGGCTGCGCCCGGCCAGGTGCAGCAGTTCGAGGACCTCGTCGAAGTTGGCCGAGTCGGAGGCGGCCGGGGTGCAGATCGGGAAGACCCGCCGGATGTTGCCGGGCAGATCCGGGGTACGCAGCAGCGCCTCCCGGGCCTGCATCCAGTTCCGGTTGCCCCGAATGGTGTTGATCTCGCCGTTGTGCGCGATGAAGCGGTACGGGTGCGCCAGCGGCCAGGACGGGAAGGTGTTGGTGGAGAACCGGGAGTGCACCAGGGCGATGGCGCTGGTCACCCGCTCGTCGGTGAGATCCGGGTAGAACGCGGGCAGCTGGTCCGGGGTGAGCATCCCCTTGTAGACCATGGTCCGGCCGGACAGCGACGGGAAGTACGCCGGCACCCCCCGCTCGGCGGTCTCGCGCTCGGCCTGCTTGCGTACGCAGAAGGCGACCCGCTCCAGCTCGACGCCGCTCAACGCCTCACCGGCCGGACCGGCGGGGGTGTCGGTGAGCCGCTTCGCGGCGAGGAAGACCTGTCGGACGCGGGGCATCGCCGCCAGCGCCGTCTCACCGAGGTCGCTCGGGTCGACCGGGACGTCCCGCCAGCCCAGCACCTCGGCGCCCTCGACCAGGGCGTACTTCTCGACCACCTGCCGGGCCCGGGCCTCGGCGGCGTCGTCGTCGGGCAGGAAGACCAGGCCGGTGGCGTACTCGCCGGCCGGAGGCAGCGGAAACTCGACCACCGTACGCAGGAACGCGTCCGGCACCTGGATCATGATGCCGGCGCCGTCACCGGTGTTCGGTTCGGCGCCCCGGGCGCCACGGTGGTCCAGCCGGCACAGCGCGCCGAGGCCGTTGGCGACCACCGTGTGCGAGCGTCGGCCGTGCAGGTCCGCCACGAAGGCCACGCCGCACGCGTCATGCTCGTACGCGGGGTCGTGGAGGCCGGCAGGGGACGCTACCTGGCCTTCTCGCGGCGCCGGCTGGGGGCGGTGTGGGTACGCAAGGGCCACCGGGCCTCCTGTCGTCGCTCAGGCTGGATCGTGGTCGGGACGACGTCGGCCCTGTATCGGACTATTGAGTCTACGTTAGGGCCCGGCACGCAAGGCCAGTGCAGATTGATCACACCGTCCAGAGTCTGGGACATGTAGTCTCGCGCCGTGGATTTCGAGCGTACCGACCTCCTCGACCGGTTGGAACGGTTCTACGACGCGGTGCCCCGGGACGAGGCCCGTGTGGAAGGTCACGGGGGTCTGGTGTTGTTCGTCCGGGAAGGCCCGGGATGGCCGTTCTACGCCCGGCCACGGCGGGACGGCACCGGGTCACCGACCCTCGCCGACGTGGCGGCGGTGCGGACGCGTCAGCGCGAACTCGGTCTGCCCGAGGCCCTCGAATGGGTGCACGACACCACCCCCGAGCTGCTGGCGGTGGCCCGCTCGGGCGGCCTGAGCGTCCTCGAAGCGCCGCTGATGGTGCTTGATCCGGCCGCCCTGCCGAACCCGGCGGAGCTGGGCGTACCGGTGCGACTGCTCGACCCGGCGGACGAGGACTTCGATGTGGCAGTGGCCGCCCGGCGGGCCGTGGCGGCGGTCGTGTTCGCCGCTCCCGGCACCGGACGGGGCTCGGCCGAACCAGCCGACCGGGACGCCGCCATGATCGGACTGGACGCGGCGGCGGTCCACGAGGAGCGGTCCCGCATCGCCGACGGCAGCCGGCTGTCCGCGCTGGCCGGCACCCCGACCGAGGGCCCACTGGCCAGCGGGATGGCCATGCGGGTCGGCGACGTGGCCGAGATCGCCGGGGTGGCCACGCTGCCCACCGCCCGCCGTCGAGGGTTCGGCGCGGCGGTCACCGCCACCCTGGCCCGCGCCCTGCTGGACACCGGCACCGAACTGGTGTTCCTCTCCGCCGGAAGCGAGGAGATCGCCCGCGTCTACCTGCGCGTCGGCTTCCGCCGCATCGGCACCGCCTGCATCGCCGCCCCCGCACCGCTACACCCCTGACACCCATTCACGCGCACCCCACATCCTTGCCACAGCGTTGACCGAGAGGTTCTGGTCACATCCGCGCCGCTGCCGACCGAAGCTCTCGATCAACACGGGCGGGCGGGGGCGGGGGTCAGGTGGGTGGGGGGCGCCATTGGGCGGCGATGGTGGCGGCGGTGCCGAGCAGACGGGGAGTGATGGTGCCCAGGGCCGCGTCGCGGGCGCGTAGGGCCAGGCGGCCCCGGGTGCCCAGCACGGCGGACATCCGGCGGGTCTGCCGGACCACGGCCGCCGCGCGGGGTCGCCGGGCCCGGTCGTACGCCAGCACCGCGTCGGGCAGGGTCGACTCGCGCAGCAGCACGGCGAGGGTCGCGGCGTCCTCGAACGCCAGGCAGGCACCCTGCCCGAGATGCGGCGGCATGGCGTGCGCGGCATCGCCGAGCAGCACCACCCCGCCCGGGCCGGCCGGGAAGCCGAAAGCCCGGGGCAGCGGACGCAGCTCCCGGATCTCCCGCTGCACCAGGTCGGCCGGGTCGGTCGCGGCAAGCAGCTCGTCGACCGGTGCGGGCCAGCCGGCGTACCAGCGGCGCAGCAGCGCCAACTGGGTCTGCGGCGGCTCGGGACGGGCCGCGCCCGCCGCGGTGGCCATCCAGTAGATGCCGCCACGGCTGGAGGCGCCGGAGGAGCCCCGCTCGCCCAGCGAGGCGGACACGAAACGGTAGCCGGCACCGAGGATCTCACCGCCGACCGCGTCGGGCAGGCTGGGCGCGCGGTACCAGGGGATCACCGCCCGCCAGGCGGCGCAGCCGGAGCTGACCACCACCGAGGCGGGGGCGAGCTGACGCCGGATCACGCTGTCCGTACCGTCGGCGGCGACGACGAGGTCCGCCTCGTACGTGTGCCGGCCGTCGCCGACAGCGGGCCGCTCACCGGCGGCGGCACGCACCGTCCGCACCGTCACCCCGGTACGCAGCTCGACCCGCTCGCCCAGTCCCGCGATAAGCGCGTCGTGCAGGTCCTCCCGGTGCACCACCACCGGACGACGCTCGGCCGGCGTCGGTCGGGGCTGCACCAGCCGGTGCCCGTCGGGACGGCGTACCCCGCCGTCGGACAGGGTGGTGGCGATGGCGTCCAGTCCGGCGCCGAGCCCCAGGGCGCGCAACGCCCGGACCCCGTTGGGCCAGAGCACCACGGCAGCCGGCTCGGGACGGATCCGGTCGGCCCGCTCCAGCAGCGTCACCTGCCAGCCCGAACGGGCGAGCGCACCGGAGACCGCCAGGCCGCCGAGCCCGCCGCCAACCACCACCGCGGTCCGCATGGCCGTCCCCCGGCCTCAGCTGTCGTGGTCGGCGGGCCGCGCGGACGGCTCGCTCTGCGGTCGGGCGGCGGTCGCCGCCTCGTCGTCTGGTCGATCGGTGCCGGGCGCGGCACCCGCGTCGACCGGGTCCGTCGCCTCGCCGGTCCGTCGCCAGTGCGCGAACTGCTCCTCGCCGACCACCCGGTAGCCCTCGGGCGCCGCCGGCTCGGTGGTGGCGCCCTTGGCCGACAGGTCGACCTGCGAGACGTCGGAGGTGGCCGGCGTGGTGGTGGCGACGGCCGGCAGGCCGACCGGGATCAGGTACTCCCGGGGCCCGCGCACCCGCAGGAAGTAGATCAGGGCGCCGAGGAACACCAGCGCCGCGGTCCAGACGTTGATCCGTACGCCGAGGATCGTGTTGGCCTCGTCGGTGCGCATCATCTCGATCCAGAACCGGCCGGCGGTGTAGCCCATCACGTAGAGGGCGAAGGCGCGGCCCCGGCCGAGCCGCAGCTTACGGTCGAGGAAGTACACCATCGCGGCGACGCCGACGTTCCACAGCAGCTCGTAGGCGAAGGTCGGGTGGTAGAGCCCCTCCTCCAGGATCGGCTGGCCGGCCTCGTCGCGCAGCGCCTGCCCCCCGTCCATCCGGTGGATCTCCAGCCCCCAGGGCAGGTCGGTCCGCCCGCCGTAGAGCTCGTTGTTGAACCAGTTGCCCAGCCGGCCGATCGCCTGGGCCAGCGGCAGGCCCGGCGCCAGCGCGTCGGCGACCACGGTCAGCGGGATGCCCAGTTGCCGGGCGGCGATCCAGGCGCCGACCGCGCCACCGGCGACCGCGCCCCAGATGCCCAGCCCACCCTCGTGGATGAAGAACACCTTGATCCAGTCCCCGCCGGTGCCGAAGTACTTCTCCGGTGAGGTGATCACATGGTAGATGCGGGCGCCGATGATGCCCGCCGGCACCGCCCAGACGGCGATGTCGAGCACCGCGCCCGGGGCCGCGCCGCGCTGGCGCAGCCGCCGCTCGGTGACCCAGCAGGCCACCACGATGCCGGCGATGATGCACAGCGCGTACGCCCGGATGGGGACCGGGCCGAGCTGCCACACGGCGTTGCTCGGACTGGGGATGGCGGCCAGGGGCATCGGCGAGGCGAGACTCACGGGTGCACACGCTACCGCTGCGGACCCCTGTGGCGTCACCCCGGTCAGCCGCCGGCGGCCCTCAGCGGTCCGGGTGGCGGACGCCGTCGGACAGTTCGGCGCTCAACGTGCGCAGGGCGGTCAGGGCCTCCGCCTCGTCGGGGGCGTCGAGCAGGCAGCGGATGAGCGCGCTGCCGACGATCACCGCGTCGGCGTACCCGGCGACGGTGGCGGCCTGCGCCCCGGTGCCCACGCCCAGGCCGACGCCGACCGGCAGGTCGGTGACCTCCCGCACCCGGGACACCAGCACCGGCGCCGCCTGCGAGGTCTGCGACCGGGCCCCGGTCACGCCCATGATCGCGGTGGCGTATACGAAACCCCGGCAGTGCGCCGCCGTCATCGCCAGCCGCTCGTCGGTGGAGGACGGCGCGACCAGGAACGTGCGGTCCAGCCCGTGCGCGTCCGAGGCGGCCAGCCACTCGCCGGCCTCCTCGGGGATCAGGTCGGGGGTGATCAGCCCGGTCCCGCCGGCAGCGGCGAGATCCCGGGCGAACGCGTCCACCCCGTAGCGCTCGATCGGGTTCCAGTAGGTCATCGTCACCACCGGGGCGCCGGTGGCGGCCACCGCCTCGACGATGCGCAACGTGTCGCGGGTGCGTACGCCGCCGGCCAGGGCGATGTCGCTGGCCCGCTGGATCACCGGGCCGTCCATCACCGGGTCGGAGTACGGAATCTCCACCTCGATCACGTCGACGCCCGCGGCGACCATCGCCTTCATCGCGGCGATGCTGCCCTCGACGCTCGGGAAGCCGGCCGGCATGCAGCCGACCAGCAACGCCCGGCCGTCCGCCCGGGCCTTGTCGAAGGCCACCCCGATCCGGCTGGTCCGCTCGCTCATGGCCTCACTCCTTGTCGAGGATGCCGAAGTACTCACCGGCGGTGTGCACGTCCTTGTCGCCCCGGCCGGAGAGGTTGACCACGATGGTGGGCTGCCGCCCCAGTTCGGCGGCGAGCTTCGGCGCGATGGCCAGGGTTCCCGCGAGGGCGTGCGCGCTCTCGATCGCGGGGATGATCCCCTCGGTACGGCAGAGCAGCTCGAACGCGGCCATCGCCTCGTCGTCGGTGACCGGTTGGTACGTGGCCCGGCCGGTGTCGTGCAGCCAGGCGTGCTCCGGACCCACGCCCGGGTAGTCCAGGCCCGCCGAGATCGAGTGCGACTCCTGCGTCTGGCCGTCGGCGTCCTGAAGCACGAAGGTCCGGGTGCCGTGCAGGACGCCGGTGGAGCCGCCGGTGATGCTCGCCGCGTGCCGGCCGGTGTTCACCCCGTCGCCGCCGGCCTCGAAGCCGTACAGCCGCACCTGTGGGTCGTCGGTGAAGGCGTGGAAGATGCCCAGCGCGTTGGAGCCGCCGCCGACGCAGGCGGTCACCGCGTCGGGCAGCGCGCCGGTCAGGTCCAGGCACTGCGCCCGGGCCTCCTCGCCGATGCCCCGGACGAAGTCGCGGACCAGCGCCGGGAAGGGGTGCGGCCCGGCGGCGGTGCCGATCAGGTAGTGGGTCTCGTCGACGTTGGCGACCCAGTCCCGCATCGCCTCGTTCATCGCATCCTTGAGGGTGCGCGAACCGGTGGTCACCGGCACGACAGTCGCGCCGAGCATCCGCATCCGGGCCACGTTCAACGCCTGCCGCTCGGTGTCGACCTCGCCCATGTAGACCACGCACTCCATGTCGAACAGGGCCGCGGCGGTGGCGGTGGCGACACCGTGCTGGCCGGCGCCGGTCTCGGCGATCACCCGCCGCTTGCCCATCCGCCGGGTCAGCAGCGCCTGACCGAGCACGTTGCGCACCTTGTGCGCGCCGGTGTGATTGAGGTCCTCCCGCTTGAGCAGCACCCGGGCACCGGCCCGGGCGGAGAACCGGCGGGCCTCGTAGAGCAGCGACGGCGTCCCCGCATAGTCGCGCAACAAGCCGGCGAACTCGGCCCGGAACGTCTCGTCGGCCATCGCCGCCTGGTGCGCCGACGCCAACTCGTCGAGCGCGGCGACCAGTGCCTCCGGCACGAACCGGCCGCCGAACGTACCGAAGTGGCCGGCGGCGTCGGGAAACTGCGCCGGCAGCTCGGTGTTCGTGGCGTCAGCACTCATCGCGGGTCCTCTCGCTCACAAACGGTCGCCCGGCGCGGTTCAGCGCACCGGGCGGGGCGTCGCCGGGTGGTTGCCGGCGTTGACCAGCTCGGCCACCGCCTCCCGGGGACTCTTCTGGGTCACCAGCCCCTCGCCCACGAGGACGGCGTCGGCGCCGGCCGAGGCGTACCGGATCAGGTCGTGCGGGCCACGTACGCCGGACTCGGCGATCTTGACGACGTTGCTCGGCAGGCCGGGCGCGATCCGCTCGAACACCGACCGGTCGACCTGAAGGGTACGCAGGTCGCGGGCGTTGACCCCGATGACCTGAGCGCCGGCCTCCATGGCCCGGTCGGCCTCCTCCTCGTCGTGCACCTCGACCAGCGCGGTCATGCCCAGCGACTCGATCCGCTCCAGCAGGCCGACCAGCACGTTCTGCTCCAGCGCGGCGACGATCAGCAGCACCAGGTCCGCGCCGTGGGCACGCGCCTCGTGCACCTGGTAGCTGGAGACCACGAAGTCCTTGCGCAGCACCGGGATGTTCACCGCGGCCCGCACGGCGGCGAGGTCGTCCAGTGACCCGCCGAACCAGCGTCCCTCGGTGAGCACGCTGATCGCGCGGGCACCACCGGCCGCGTACTCGCCGGCCAGGTCCGCCGGGTCGGCGATCTCGGCCAGCTTGCCCTTGGACGGCGAGGCGCGCTTCACCTCGGCAATGACCGCGACGCCGGGCCGGCGCAGGGCCGCGTACGCGTCCAGCGGCGGCGGCGCGGCGGCCGCCAGTTCACGGATCCGCTCCAGCGGAACCTCTTCCTGCCGCCGGGCCACGTCCTCCCGGACGCCGGCCAGGATCTCGTCGAGCACACTGACGGTTGCCGCCGAGCCGGCCTCGTCCCCCTCGGCGTGGGCATGTTCAGCAGTCACCAACGGACTCCCCTCTCCGGGTGTCATGGGCCGATGCTAGGGGGCACCACCTGGACCCGACCGCCGGGGGTATGGCGCTCCTCACGAAATGGGCTGCGGCATAATGGCCCACTTGTGCGCACGCACCGTGACTCTGCGTCACGGTATCATCGACGTTCACCCATGCGTGAGCGGCCGGGAGGCGGTGCGACGAGCCAGCGGATCCGGCCAAGCACCATCCGACCCCGACGCCGGCCGGTCAGCGGATCGTCGGGTCCTCGCCCCGGTCCAACGCCTCCCATGCGTCGACGGTGCCCGCTCCACCGATCGGACCGCTCGTGCCGGCAGGCCGAGTGGCCCGACGTTCGTAGCGCGCGCCCATCGCCGGCCAGCGGTGGCCGCGCAGCATGGTCAGCGAGCCACCGACGGCGGCGAGGATCCCGCCGAGCAGGGTCAGCGCCGGCCACTGCCAGGTGACCGGGTCGCCGAGATCACCGACGAGCCCATAGCCTCCGCCGGCCGCGAGGGCCAGGCCGAGCAGGGTCAGCAGCCCGCCGAGCACCCGGCGCAGCCGGCCCCGGGTGGCCAGCACCGCCCCGCCGCCGGCCAACCCGACGAGGGCCAGGGCCGGCAGCCACGGCAGCAACTGCCCGCCCGTGCGGCCCTCCTCCACCAGCATCATCGACGGTTCGCCTAGGCTGGCCGCACCGACCACCCAGGTGCGAGTCACGGCCCACAGCGCCAGCCCCGCGCCGGCCAGGCAGAGCAGCACGGCGTACGCCAGTTCGCGCCGGCCCGACACCGGCCGCGCGTCGCCGGTACCGCGTTCCACCGGCACGCTCCGCGCGCTCACCGGGCCGACCTTCCATTCGCGACTGCGGGACTCCGCTGCGCTACATTCCTCACGCTCACCAGGCCCACCTTCCGTTCGCGACTGCGGGACTCCGCTGCGCTACATTCCTCGCGCTCACCAGGCCCACCTTCCGTTCGCGACTGCGGGACTCCGCTGCGCTACATTCCTCACGCTCACCGGGCCGACCGGAGGGTTTCCGCGGCGGCGATGGCCGCCAGCACGGCGGCGGCCTTGTTCCTGGTCTCCTGGTCCTCGGCGGCCGGGTCGGAGTCGGCCACCACACCGGCGCCGGCCTGCACGTACGCCCGGCCTCCCCGGATCAGCGCGGTCCGGATCGCGATGGCCATGTCGAGATCTCCGGCGAGCCCGAAGTAGCCGACCGTCCCGCCGTAGAGGCCACGGCGGACCGGCTCCAACTCCTCGATGATCTCCATGGCACGTACCTTCGGCGCGCCGGAGAGCGTGCCCGCCGGGAAGGTCGCGGCGAGCGCGTCGAAGGCGGTGCGGTCCGCCCGCAGCGTGCCGATAACCGTGGAGACGATGTGCATCACGTGGCTGTACCGCTCGATGGTGGCGAACTCCGGCACCTCGACCGTGCCGGGACGGCAGACCCGGCCGAGGTCGTTGCGGCCCAGGTCGACAAGCATCACGTGCTCGGCGCGTTCCTTCGGGTCGGCGAGCAGCTCGGCGGCGAGCCGGGCGTCCGCCTCCGGGGTCTCGCCGCGTGGTCGGGTCCCGGCGATCGGATGCAGCAGTGCCCGCCGCTCGCCGTCCACCTCACCGGTCACCTTCAGGTGCGCCTCCGGTGACGAGCCGACGATGTCGAAGTCGTCGAAGCGCAGCAGGTACATGTAGGGGCTGGGGTTGGTGGTGCGCAGCACCCGGTAGACGTCCAACGGGTCGGCGTCGGTCTCCCGCTCGAACCGCTGGGCGAGCACGATCTGGAAGCACTCGCCGGCCCGGATCGCCTCCTTCGCCGCCTCCACCGCCTTCGGATAACCGCCGTCGGGTGTGCGACTGCGGACCTCGCCGGCCGGCGGGCGGGCGACCGTGGCGACCATCGGCGGGATGGGCCGCGACAGCGCCGTGGTCATCGCGTCCAAGCGGCCCACCGCGTGGTGGTAGGCGGCGACGACGCGCTCGTCGCGGCCTGGCTCGTCCAGCGGGGGCAGGATCGCGTTGGCGACCAGGATCGCCGAACCGTCGAAGTGGTCGAGCACCACCAGGTCGGTGGCGAGCATCATCCCCAGCTCGGGCAGGCGCAGGTCGTCCTCGGTGAACGCGGGTAGCCGCTCGAAGCGGCGGATCAGGTCGTAGCCGAGATAACCGACCATGCCGCCGGTCAGCGGTGGCATCTCGTCACCGGGGATGCCGGGCGGGCCGGCCAGCGCCGTCACCGTCGCACGCAGCACCTCGACCGGGTCCCCGGAGGTCGGCAGCCCGGCCGGCGGCACGCCGAGCCAGGCCGCGGAGCCGTCGCGCTCGACCAGGGTGGCGCTGCTGCGCACCCCGACGAAGGAGTACCGGGCCCAGGCCAGCCCGGATGAGCCGACGCCCTGCTCGGCGGACTCCAACAGGAACGTACCCGGGCCACCGGCGAGCTTGCGGTAGACGCCGACCGGGGTCTCCGCGTCGGCGAGCAGCCGGCGGATGACCGGCACCACCCGCCACCGGGCGGCCAGTTCGCTGAAGGTGGCCGCGTCCGGACTCACCCGACCGTCGCTCATGCCGATGATCCGCCCGCTCATGAGGCCACCTCGCCGGTGACGGGAAGCTCGGTGGAGAAGCAGGTGCGCTGCCCGGTGTGGCAGGCGGCACCCACCTGGTCGACGCTGACCAGTACCGCGTCACCGTCGCAGTCGAGCGCGACGGAGCGGACGTACTGGTGGTGCCCCGAGGTGGCGCCCTTGACCCAGTACTCGCGCCGGCTGCGCGACCAGTAGGTGGCCCGACCGGTGGTCAGGGTGCGGTGCAGGGCCTCGTCGTCCATCCAGGCCATCATCAGCACCTCACCGCTGTCGTGTTGCCGTACCACGGCGGCCACCAGGCCGTCGGAGGTGCGCCGCAGGCGACCGGCGATCGCCGGGTCGAGCCGTGACGGTCGCTGCGGACCGCCCAACGACTGCGGCTGGTCAGGGTGGACGCCGGTCGCCGGCGCGTCAGGTACGGGCACAGTGACCCATTGTCCCGCACGCGGCGCGGGTACCCCAGTGGGCTCCCTGCTGGCGGACGGGGCACCGCCGGCGAACCGGCCCAACTGGGCCACGTAGCGGTCCAGGCGCCCGTCCAACAGGGCGTCGGCGAGATCCGGGCCGGCCACCTGACTTACCTCGGCGGCGTACGGACGGATCAGCGGCAGGGTGCCGGTCACCAGGCGAGCCGCTGCCGCCCAGACCTCGCCGGTCGAGCCGGGACGCACGCCGAGACAGCGCAGCATGTCCTCGCGGTAGCCGGCGGGCGCCACCGGCAGGTCGAGCGCGGCGGTGAAAGCCGACCGGCGGGAGACCACCCGTACCGACGGGTTCGCCAGCCGCAACACGGAGGGGCAGAGCCGGGCCAGGTCGGCGGCGGCCAGCCGGGCACCGAGCGGATCGTCGTCGTCCCGGGCGGCGGCCACCTTGCCGAGCGTGGCGATCAGTTCCTCCAGCCGTGGCTCGTCGGCCGGCTGGCAGAGCACCGGCAGGTCGATGCGGTGCCGCCAGTACGGGTCGGCCCAGAGCAGCCGGGTCGGAGCCGTCACCGGCAGGCCGAACGCCCAGTCGGCCGGCTCACCGAGGCGGGTCACCCAGGAGCGGATGTCCCGGGCCGCCACCGACACGTGGGTCAGCCGGCCGGAGTGCTCCGCGAGGTACGCCCGACGGGCCGCGTACGGAGCGCCACCGAGCAGCACGTCGACGTCGACGTCGCTGTGCGCGGTGGCAGCCCGACGCGCGTGGCTGCCACGCAGCAGGATGCCCACCACGGGCCGGTCGGCGCTCGCCCGCAGCCGGGCAGCCCAGTCGTCGAAGAACCCACTGTCCGGTGACGGAGCGTGATCCACTGCGCCATCGTGCCGCAGGTCCGATCGGGGCGCAATGACCGGTGACGGACCGGAAGTCCGATCTGGCATCAGCTGACCGTGCTATACGCATTGCACACCAAAAGGGCTTTTGGTCCGATCCGATGCTTCAGTCGAACTCGCCCAGCTCCGCCCGCCGGTAATGGTCGATCTTGAAGTCGAGCACCTTCAGGTTCCAGCACCGGGCGAACCGGCGCGACCCCGTGCTTGCCGAACCGGACGCATTTCACCTACCGTCTATTTCAACAGACGATGAATTTTGGGAGGTGGGCGATGGGCGACGCGATCGCCGTCCGGGGCCTGGTCGTGGACCGGGGCGGACGGCGGGTGCTGCACGGGATCGACGCCACGGTGCCGCGCGGCTCGGTAACCGGTCTGCTCGGGCCGAGCGGCAGCGGCAAGACCACGTTGATGCGGGCGGTCGTCGGGGTGCAGGTGATCGCCGCCGGCACGGTGACGGTGCTCGGGGCCCCGGCCGGCTCGCCGCCACTGCGCCACCGGGTCGGCTATCTGACTCAGGCGCCGAGCGTCTACGCCGACCTGACGGTGCGGGAGAACGCCCGCTACTTCGCCGCGCTGCACGGCCGCGACCGGTCCGAGGCCGACCGTGCGGTGGCCGACGTCGGCCTGGCCTCGGCGGCCCGCCAACTGGTGGGCACTCTCTCGGGCGGGCAGCGCAGCCGGGCGTCGCTGGCCTGCGCCCTGGTCGGCGAGCCCGAGCTGATCGTGCTCGACGAGCCCACCGTCGGCCAGGATCCGGTGCTGCGGGCCGACCTCTGGGCCCGATTTCACGCGCTGGCCGCGACCGGGACGACCCTGCTGGTGTCGAGTCACGTGATGGACGAGGCCGCCCGGTGCGACCGGTTGCTGCTCATCCGCGAGGGACGGCTCCTCGCCGACGACACCCCAGCGGCGATCCGCGCCACCGCCGGGGTGAACGACCTCGACGAGGCGTTCCTGCGGCTGATCAGAGCCGCGCAGCCCGAGCAGTCCGAGGAGGCGTGATGAGCCCGCGCATTCTGGCCGCCACCGTCGCCCGCATCCTGCGGCAGCTGCGCCACGACAAACGGACCATCGCGCTGCTGGTGGCCGTGCCCACCGTCCTGCTCACCCTGGTCTACTACATGTACGCCGACCAGCCCACGCCGCCCGGCCAGCCGTCGACGTTCGACCGGATCGCGCTGGTGATGCTCGGCTTCTTTCCGTTCATCATCATGTTTCTGGTGACCAGCATCGCGATGCTGCGCGAGCGCAACACCGGCACGCTGGAACGACTGCTCACCACCCCGCTGGCCAAGACCGACCTGCTCTTCGGGTACGGCATCGCCTTCGGGCTGGCCGGCGCGGTGCAGGCCGGCATCGCCTCCGCCGTCGCGTACTGGGTCTTCGGCCTGCAGACGGCCGGCAACAGTGCGCTGGTCATCATGATCGCCGCACTGAACGCGGTGCTCGCCGTCGCGCTCGGACTGCTCTGCAGCGCCTTCGCCCGCACCGAGTTCCAGGCCGTACAGTTCATGCCGGTCGTGGTCGTACCACAACTGTTGCTCTGCGGGCTGTTCGTGCCCCGCGACGAGATGGCCGGCTGGTTGCAGGCGATCAGTGACGTGCTGCCCCTGTCGTACGCCGTCGAGGCCCTGCAGGAGGTCGGCGCGCACGCCGCACCGACCGGGACGATGTGGCGCGACGTGGCGATCGTCGCCGGCGCGGCGGTGCTGGCGCTGGTGCTCGCCGCGGCCACCCTGCGTCGGCGCAGCGGCTGACGGTGCCGTGCCTGCCCGGAGTGTTGATCGCGCGCCGGGCAGGCGACGACGCGGACAGGAGCGAGGGAGGGCGATGGTAGGGCGCAGCGGACGGCGACCCGGCAGACCCGGCACCCGGGACACCATTCTCGACGCCGCCCGGGCCGTCTTCGCCGAACGCGGCTACGACGCCAGCACCATCCGGGCCATCGCCACCTCCGCCGCGGTCGACCCGGCTCTGGTGCACCACTACTTCGGCACCAAGGAACAGCTCTTCCTGGCCGCCATGCGCTTTCCGGTGGACCCGGGGGAAGTGCTGCCCAAGGTGCTCGCCGGTGACCGTGCCGCCCTCGGCGAACGGCTGGTACGCATGTTCGTCACGGTCTGGGACTCGCCCGCCGGTGCCGCCGGGGTGGCCCTGCTGCGCTCCGCGGTGAGCAGCGAGTGGACCGCCCGGCTCCTGCGCGAGTTTCTCACCACCCAGGTGCTGCGCCGGGTCCTCGACCACCTCGACGTCGACCCGGCCGAGGTGCCGCTGCGCGGATCGCTGGTGGCCAGCCAACTCGTCGGGCTGGCGCTGATGCGCTACGTGATCCGGCTGGAGCCGGTCGCCTCCGCCGCGCCGGAGACCCTGATCGCCACGGTCGGCCCGACCGTGCACCGCTATCTCACCGGCGAACTCGGCGGTTGAGACGGACGGTTCGTTCTCAGCCCGCGCGGAGCACCGGCGCCAGCAGCCGGGTCAGCTCGGCCCGGTCGGTCAACCGGCGGCCGAAGGCGAGCCGCGCGCGGCGTCGGGCGCCCGGCCGGCCGAAGGCCACCAGCATCCCGTACCTGTCGATCCGCTCGATCCGGGGCGCATGGTCGGCCGGACCGGCGGCCAGGCCGAGCTGCCGGCGCAGGTAGTCGGTGAGCCGCGCGGCGTGGTCCTCGCCCAGGTGGGCGAGCAGCCCCGCCTCGACCGGGTGCAGCGGATCCGGCTCGGCCTCGGCGTACGCGGCAGGGTCGATCCGGCGCAACTCGCCGGCCCGGCGCCAACGCGCCTCCGCCACCTCGAAGCGGAACAGCCGGAAGCGGGTGCCGACGTCGAGCAGGTCGCCGGTGGGCTCCACCGTGGCGAAGTCCACCGCGGCGGCCCGTGCCTCGTCGCCGGCCAACCGGCGCGCCCAACCGGAGACCAGCGCCCGGCCGAGGGACGGCGCTCCGGCGGCGGGCGGCAGGTCGAGCACGTCGAGCACCACCGCGACGGCCCGGTCCTCGGCGCCCAGCGCCGCCGCGAGATCGCTGACCACCGGCACCAGCAGCAGCACCCGGCCCTCGGCGTCGGTGGCGTGGCGCGCGTGGTGCAGACCGGGCCGGCAGGCCAGGTGTACGAGGCCGGGCAACCGGCCGGCAACCAGGGTCCGGACGATCTCGGCGGGGCTGGGCCGCATGACACGACCTCCTTTGAGGTTAGGCTTACCTAACTCGGAGGGTATGACATCGGCTCGGCGGCGTCTACCGGGTCTGCTCAAGCCACGAGGCGTAGAGCAGCCCGTACACCGAATCCGGCTCGCGGATCAGCTCGTCGTGCGAGCCACGCTGCACGACCCGCCCCCGGTCCACCACGATCACCTCGTCGGCGTTCTGCGCGGTCGACAGCCGGTGCGCGATCGCCAGGGTGGTCCGACCCCGGGTCACCGCGTCCAACGTCCGCTGCAACCGCATCTCGGTGGCCGGGTCCACCGCGCTCGTCGCCTCGTCCAGCACCAGCAGATCCGGATCGGCCACGTACGCCCGGGCCAACGCCACCAACTGACGCTCCCCCACGCTCAACGCCTCGCCACGCTCACCCACCCCGGTCGACAGTCCGGCGGGCAGCCCGTCCAGCCAGTCGGCCAGACCCAGCTCGGTGAAGGCGGCGGTGAGCTGATCATCGGTCAGCTCCGGACGGGCGAAGCGGACGTTGTCGGCCACCGTGGCGTCGAACAGGAACCCGTCCTGCGGAACCATCACCACCCGGGAACGCAGCGAGTCGAAGCGCACGTCGGTCAGCGGCACCCCGGACAGCAGCACCGCCCCCGACGTCGGGTCCATCAGCCGGGTCAGCAGCTTGGCGAAGGTGGTCTTGCCACTGCCGGTCTCACCGACCACCGCCACCCGACTCTTCGCCGGAATCTCCAGGCTGATGTCGTGCAGCACCGTCGGACCGCCCGGATAGGCGAAACGTACGCCGCCGAAACGGATGTCCAGCGGCCCGGTGGGCAGTTCACGCCCCTGCGAGCCGGGATCCGCCACATCCGGTTCGACGTCCAGCACGTCGAGCACCCGACGCCAGCCGGCGATCGCGTTCTGCGCCTCGTTGAGCACCTCGGTGGCGATCTGCACCGGCTGGATGAAGAGCGTCACCAGGAACAGGAACGCGGTGATCTCACCGATGCTCAGCGTCCGGTCAGCACCGAGAAACACCCCCAGCACCACCACACCTGCCAACGCCAGGCCGGCGGCCAGCTCACCGACCGAGCTACCGAGAATGCTGATCCGGATCGCCTTCTGCTGCGCCCGCCGCTGGCCGTCGATCGCCTCGTCCAGCCGCCGGGCAGTGCGCCCCGCGATGCCGTACGCCCGGATCACCGGCGCGCCGACCACGCTCTCCCCGACCGCCGCCAGCAGGGCGCCCGTACGCTGCCGCACCACCCCGTACGCCATGGCGAGCCGACGTTGGAGCAGCCGGATAACCAGCACCGCCGGCCCGAAGGCGGCGAACACCACAAGCGTCAACTGCCACGAGTACGCCAGCATCACGACCGTGGTGACCGCCAACTGCCCCAGGTTGACCAGCAGGATCACCCCGCCCCACTGAAGGAACTGGGTGATCTGGTCGACGTCGCTGGTGACCCGGGAGACCAGTGAACCGCGCCGCTCCGACTGCTGGTGCAGCATCGACAGGTCGTGCACGTGCCGGAAGGCGCGTACCCGTACCCCCGCCAGCGCCGTCTCGCTGACCGTGAACAGTCGGCGCATCATCAGGTAGCCACAGGTCGTGGTCACCACCAGCACCGCCGCGGTGACCGAGACCACGACGAACAACGCGTCCAGGTCCAACCCGCCCGCGATACCCCGGTCGATGCCCTGCTGCACCGCCACCGGCACGGCCACCCGGCCGACCATGTACACCAGCGCCAGACCGACGGTGCCGGCCAGCCCGACCCGCAGCTCCGGGGAGAGTGACAGCCCCCGACGCAGCGTCCGCCACGTCGACTCGGTCTGCTCCGGCGCCTCGCCGCCCCGTACCGAGCCCACACTCACCGGGCCCACCCTCCGCTCGCGACTGCGGGGCTCGCAAGCTCACTCCTCGCGCTCACCGGGCCACCCTCTCGTTCGCGACTGCGGGGCTCGCAAGCTCACTCCTCGCGCTCACCGGTCCACCTCCAGTCCGGAGGTCATCGGGGTGACCTCGTCGTACGTGCGCTGTCGGTCGTGGTCGACCTCGGCCTGCTCGTAGGCGGTGACCAGATCGGCGTAGCCCGGCACCGTGGCCAGCAGCGTGCTGTGGGTGCCCCGGGCCACCACCCGCCCCTGCTCCAGGTAGACGACCTCGTCGGCGAGGGCGATGGTCGCCCGCCGGTAGGCCACCACCAGGATCGACGCGCCCGGGCCACCGCTGGCGGCCGAGCGCAGGCCGGCAAGGATGGCGGCCTCCACCCGGGGATCGATCGCACTCGTCGCGTCGTCGAGCACCAGCAGGCGGGGACGGCCCGCCAACGCCCGGGCAAGGGTGAGTCGCTGCCGCTGGCCGCCGGAGAGGGAGGTGCCCCGCTCGCCGACCATGGTGTCCAGCCCGTCGGGCAGGGCGGCGACGAATCCGTCGGCTTCGGCCAACCGGAGCGCGGCCCAGACGGCCTCGTCGTCGACGCCGGGGCGGTCCAGCGACACGTTGGCCCGCACGGTGTCGTCGAAGACGAACGGCACCTGGGCGACCAGCGCGGCGGTACCGGCGAGCACGTCCGCGGCCAGGTCGCGGACATCCACGCCGTCGATGCTGACCGTGCCCGACCGTGGATCGACCAGCCGGACCGCCAGCGCGGTGACGGTGGACTTGCCGGCGCCGGTCGGCCCGACCAGGGCGACGGTCTTCCCGGCCGGCACGGTGAAGGTGACCTCGCCCAGCACCTCGGCGCCGGGCAGGTGCGCCTCCGCGGGTTCGTAGGCGAAGCCGACGTCGGTGAAGGTGAGCGTGGCCGGCGTCGCCACGGCCGGGTCCGGCCGGCTGTCGCCGTACGGCATCTCGCCGGTGGCGTCGAGCACCCGGCGGATCCGGTCCCAGCCGGCGACGCTGCGCGGCAGTTCGGCCAGCACCCAGCCGATGGCCCGCACCGGGAATGCCAGCACGGTGAAGAGGAAGGCCACGCTGACCAGCTCGGACACCTCGATGGCGCCCTGCCGCAGCCGGTACGCGCCGACCACCAGCACCGCGAGGGTGCCGAGGCTGGGCAGCGTCTCCAGCAGCGGGTCGAAGATGCCACGCAGCCGACCGACCGAGATCAGCGCGTCGCGCAACTGGCCGGCCCGCGCCGCGAACCGGGTGGCCTCCTGGGCCTCCCGACCCATCGTCTTGACCACCAGCGCGCCGTCGAAGCTCTCGTGCGCGATGCCGCTGACCTCGGCGCGCAGCCGCTGCGCCCGCGCCTGGCGTGGGGCCATCCGGCGGGAGTACGCCACGTTGAGCGCGAACAGGGCCGGGAAGACGGTCAGCCCGACCAGCGCCAGCGCCCAGTCGACGGCGAACAGCGACGTCACCGCGCCGATCAGCATCACCAGCGTGCCCACCGCGAAGGGCAGCGGCGCGATCGGCTGCCAGGCGGCCTCGACGTCGGAGTTCGCGTTGGACAGCAGCGTGCCGGTCGCGTTGCGGTGGTGCCAGGACAGCGGCAGTTCCAGGTACCGGCGGGTGACCCGACGGCGGTAGGCGGCCTGCAGGCGAAACTGCATGTAGCCGGCGCCGAGTCGGCGACCGAAGATGCCGACCACCCGCAGCGCACTCAGCCCGAGCAGTGCCGCGGCGGCCAGCGCCAACGCGCCCACCGCCACCGAACCGGTCTCGACGGCCGGCACCACCACATCACCGACGACCGCGCCGACCACGAACGCGCTGGCGACCACCATCAGACCGAACAGCACGCTGCCGGTCACCGCGACCGCGAAGATCCTCGGTTGTTCCCGGATGGCCCGCCCGAGGACGGTCAGCCCGCGACCGAGCACGTCCC
This sequence comes from Micromonospora sp. ATLC16, assembly GCF_057196645.1. NCBI lineage: Bacteria > Bacillati > Actinomycetota > Actinomycetes > Micromonosporales > Micromonosporaceae > Micromonospora > Micromonospora sp. ATLC16. The sequence continues at coordinate 15,121 of NZ_JBXUOW010000049.1, read as the reverse complement.
GACTAGTCCCGCTCGCCACATTCTCCCCCGCCGTAAGCCGCCACAATCCTCTCTCATCCTCACCGCTACCGGCCCGGTACGCCGACCCCCGGCGATATGTCCGACGTCACCCCGCGGATCCGACGTCACCCCGAGGACCAGCCTCCCGCGGTGGGCTCGGGACGCGAGCTGAGCCGCACCGGCTTACGATCACTGCCATGCCGCGGTACGCCCGATCGGAGCGCGAGGCGCTCACCGAGCTGATGTCCGCCCTGGGTCCGGACGCCCCGACCCTCAATGAGGGCTGGACGATCCGTGACCTCGCCGCCCACCTGGTGGTTCGGGAGCGTCGTCCGGACGCCGCAGCGGGCCTCGTCCTGCCACCCCTGAGCGGGTACGCCGAGCGGGTGCGGCGTCAGGTCGCCGCCCTCGACTGGACCGAGCTGCTGGGCCAGGTGCGACGTCCTCCGCTGTGGAGCCCGGTCAGCAACCCGCTGACCGACGAGCTGACCAACACGCTGGAGTTCTTCATCCACCACGAGGACGTACGCCGCGCCCGGGCCGGCTGGCAGCCCCGGGAGTTGCCGGTGGGATTGGAGCGGGGGCTCTGGCGACGCGTGTCGACGCTGAGTCGACTGGCGCTGCGCCGCTTCCCGGCCCAGGTGCTGGTGCAGGCGCCCGGCCACGGCGAGGTGGCCACCGGCCGTGGCGGTGATCCGCTGCGGCTGGTCGGCACGCCCGGTGAGCTGGCCCTGTTCCTGTCCGGCCGGCAACGTGCGGCGCGGGTGCAACTCGACGGCACGCCGGCCCTGGCCGACCGGCTCCGCACCGCCAGCCTGGGCTTCTAACCGTCTGTGCGGAACCGGTCACGGCCAAATCCGAAACGTTACTCGCTGTATCGACCGGCCGGCATCAGGGCTCCCGTACGCTGACCCGCGCCGCCTCGTGGGGGGGGCGGCAACAGGGAGCGCGATGCGAAGCTTTGTGGTCTCGGCCCTGCGCGAGCCTCCGTTCGCCGGTGACCGGCACGAGGACACCGAGCGCGTGGCCCGGGAGAGCGCGGACTGGGCGCAGGAGCTGGGCCTGATCAGTAACGGGCAGCGGCTGCACCGGGCGGATGCCGCCGGGCTCGCCGGGCGGGCCTGCCCGCAGGCACCACCGGAGCGCCTGCGCCTTCTGACCGACCTGATCTCCTGGCTGTTCGTGATGGACGACGCCTGCGACGAGGACGGGCTGGGCGCCGAGCCCACCCTGCTCGCACCGACCGTGGCCGCGCTGCTGGACGTGCTGGACCGCCAGGGCGCGCCGGGCCCGGTGCCGCCCGGAGCGGCCGGGACGCTGGCACTCGGCCTGGCCGATCTGTGCCAGCGGGTGCGCGGCCACCGGCGTCCGGCGGTGCTGCTTCGATTCGTCGCAGGGATGCGCGAGTACCTGCTCGCGCTGCTGTGGGAGGCGGCGAACCGGGAGCACGAGCGGGTCCCGCCGATCGACGAGTACGTCCAGATGCGCCGGCACACCGGCGCCGTGTACCCCAGCCTCACCCTGACCGACCTGGCGCTGGACGGCTTTCCGTCGGCCGTACGCAGAGCCGACCCCGGGTGGGCCACCCTGGAGGTGCTGGCCGCCGACCTCATCTGCTGGTGCAACGACGTCTTCTCCTACCGCAAGGAGCATCAGGGCGGGCCGGACGCACACAACCTGATCACGGTGCTGACCCGGGAGACCGGTGACGAGTCGGCGGCGCTACGGGCCGCCGCCGACCGGTTCAACGATCGACTCGGGGCGTACCTGGCGGCCGAGACCGATCTGTTGGCCAGCCACGGCGACGCGGTCCGCCCAGCGTTGGACACCCGGCGAAACTGGATCCGGGCCACCTACGACTGGTCGCGGGCGGCGGCGCGCTACGAGTGAGACGAGGGCCTTTCGCGGGACGAGGCTGATGGATGATCGTCAGGGCTAGCCGACGCCCGGGGACAGGCAATACCCTTCGGTAACTGACACCGACCGTGACGACCGTCACGCCTCCACCCCTCCGAAGGCGGCTACAGCGATGGCTCTCGATGTACCGTACAGCTCCATTCCTGACATGTTCCTCAAGCGCGTCGCGGCGTCCCCCGACCGCCACGCCTTTGCCCACCCCGGCCCGGACGGACCGGTCTGGCTCACCTGGGCTCAGGTCTCCCAGCGGGCCACAGCGATCGCCGCCGGCCTACACGGATTGGGCGTCGGTCGGGAGGACCGGGTCGCGATCCTGGCGACCACCCGGATCGAGTGGGTGATCGCCGACTTCGGCATCATGTGCGCCAGCGGCGCCACGACCACCGTCTACCCGACCACGGAGCCCGAGGACGCCACCTACATCCTCTCCGACTCCGGCTCCAAGGTGCTGTTCGCGGAGAACCCGGACCAGGCGACCAAGATCGCTGGGGCGGAACTGCCCGCGCTGACCCACGTGGTTCTCTTCGACGGCGCCCCCGACCCGTCCGCGACCGTGCCCCAACTGGCCCTCGCCGAACTGGAGGAGCAGGGGGCCCAGCGGCTCGCCGAGGACCCGGAGCTGATCGAGCGCCTGGTCGCCGACATCGGCCTGGAGCATCTGGCCACGCTGATCTACACCTCCGGCACCACCGGCCGCCCGAAGGGCGTCGAGCTGTTGCACGGCGGCTGGTGCTGGGAGGGCGTGGCGCAGGAGGAGTCGCTCCGCGATGGCGACCTACAGTATCTCTGGCTGCCGCTGGCCCACTCGTTCGGCAAGACGCTGCTCTGCGGCGCCACGCACGTCGGCCTGCCCACCTACATCGACGGCCGGGTCGACAAGCTCGTCGAGCTGCTCTCGGTGGTCCGCCCGACCGTGATGTGCGGCGCACCCCGGGTCTTCGAGAAGGTGTACAACAAGTCGGTCACCACCGCACAGGGCGCCGGTGGGGCCAAGGCCAAGATCTTCGCCTGGGCCGTGGAGGTCGGCAAGGAGAAGGTCGCCCTGGAGCAGGCCGGCAAGCCGGTGCCGGGCGGGTTGAAGGTCAAGTACGCGCTGGCGGAGAAACTGGTCTTCAGCAAGCTCCAGGCCCGGCTCGGTGGCCGGATCCGGTTGCTGGTCTCCGGCGCCGCCCCGCTCAGCCCGGAGATCGCCACCTTCTTCGCCGCGGCGAACCTGCCGATCTACGAGGCCTACGGGCTGACCGAGACCAGCGCCGGCAACTTCGTCAATCCGCCCGACGGTCTGCGGATCGGCACCGTGGGCAAGGCCATGGGCGACCTCGAGTGCCGCGTCGACACCGACGGCGAGATCCTGCTCAGGGGCCGGCCGGTGATGCGGGGCTACCACAACCTGCCCGAGGAGACGGCCGCCTCGTTCACCGAGGACGGTTTCTTCCGTACCGGCGACATCGGCAGCCTCGGCGACGACGGTTACCTGCGCATCACCGACCGCAAGAAGGACCTGGTCAAGACCTCCGGCGGCAAGTACGTCGCGCCGTCGCACATCGAGGGCATGTTCAAGGCCACCTGCCCGTACACCTCGCAGGTCGTGGTGATCGGCCAGGCGCGCAACTACTGCACCATGCTGGTGACGCTGGACCCGGACGCGATCACCGGCTGGGCGGCCGGCACCCCGCTGGAAGGTCGCCCGTACGCCGAGGTCGTCGCCTCGCCCGAGGCCCAGGCCATGGTGGAGGAGTACGTCGCCCAGCTCAACCAGAAGCTGAACCGCTGGGAGACCATCAAGAAGGTGACCATCCTGCCGCGCGACCTGACCATCGAGGACGGCGAGATCACCCCGTCGCTCAAGATCAAGCGTCGCAGCGTGGAGAGCAACTTCTCCGACGAGATCGACAAGATGTACGCCGGCACCATCGCCGAGATCTGACAGCCCGTCGCGGCGGCCCCGCACCCGTCCCTCCCCGGGGTGCGGGGACGATCCGTGTCTCGCCGCGGACGGCGGCGAGTCGGCCGCTCAGGCGATGACGCTCGGCTCGCGCCAGCGGGGCTGCCCCGCCCGGTCCAGGTCGTACCGGACCGCCGCGATCCGCCCGACCGCCTCGACCAGGTCGGTGGCCGGCAGGGTGAACGGCAGCCGCAGGAAGCGCTCCAGCGTTCCGTCGAGGCCGAAGCGGGGTCCGGGCGCCAGGCGTACACCGACCTCATCGGCGGCCCGCGCCAGGGCGCTGGAGACCGGCCCGTCCAGCTCCACCCAGAGCGTCACCCCGCCACGCGGCACGGTGACCCGCCACTCCGGCAGCCGGGCGGCCAGCGCGCCGAGCAACGCGTCACGCTGCACGGCCAGTTGCGCCCGCCGAGCGGCCACGATGGCCGGTGCCACGTCCAGCAGGTGCACCGCGACCAGCTGGTCCAGCACCGGGCTGGACATGTCCACCCCCACCCGCGTCGCGGCCAGCCGCTGCACCTGCGGCGCCGAGGTGCGGATCCAGCCGATCCGCAGCCCGCCCCAGAATGGCTTGCTCATGCCGCCGACGCTTACCACCCGGGAGTGCCGATCGAAGCTCGCCGTCGGCGGCGGCAGGTCCGTCCCGTCCAGCGGCAGGTCCACGAACGACTCGTCGATCACGAGATCGGTGCCGACCGCGTGCGCGGTGGCCACCAGCCGTTCCCGCAGCTCGACCGACATCAGGTGGCCGGTCGGATTCTGGAAGTCCGGGATCAGGTAACCGACCCGGGGCCGCACCTGCCGCAGCGTGCCCAGCAGCAGGTCCGCGTCCCAACCGTCGGCATCGGCGGCCAGGCCGTACGTGGTGATCCGGGCTCGTCGGGCGGCGAGCGCGGCGAGCGCGTTGGGGTAGCTCGGTGACTCGACGAGCACCCCGCCACCGGGCGCCAGCGCCAGCCGCAGCACCAGGTCCAGCGCGTGCTGGGTGCCGTTGGTGACCATGATCTGGTCGGGTGAGGTGGGCAGGCCCCGCTCGGTGTACCGCTGGGCGACCGCCTCCCGCAGCTCGATGATGCCGATCGGGTGGTATCCGGCGCCGGTGAGGTAGCGGGGCAGGTCCTCGGCCGCCGCGCGGGCCGCCGGCAGCAGCTCGGGCGGGGCGGCCAACGCCGCCACCCCGAGGTCGAGCATGTCCCGGTCGTCCAACGGGATCCAGAGGCCGTTGGGCGCCACCCGGTGCGTCCCCGGCAGCATCGTCCAGCTTCCGGCACCCCGCCGGCTGGCCAGGTGCCCGCTGTCGCGCAACTCGCGGTACGCGGCCGTGACGGTGGTACGGCTGATCCGCAGCGCCTCGGCCAGGTCGCGTTCGGCCGGCAGGCGTACGCCGAGGGGTAGCCGCCCGTCGGCGAGCAGACCGCGTACCGCCCCGGCCAGCGCGGCGTAGTCGGGGCTGCGTCGCCGGCCGGGCAGGGCGTGCCACTGCCCGAGCAGCCGAGCCAATTGGACCCCACGCACCTGACTGACCATGGCCACTCTCCCCGTATTGGCTCTATCGCGAGGCCAATTGGCACCCAGGGTGGCATGCGTGGCAATGATTGGCAACCTCCGGCACGGGCCGAGCCGGTTCCGGCGGCCTGACGAGCACCGAGCGCCAGCGACACATACCGGATCGGATCGATCCCGTCCACCCGCATCGACTGACGGCAACCATGATGCCACTCACGGTCGCAATGCGACGGTCGGTGTTTTCCTGGAGCCGGGTCGCCCGGCAGAATCTCCGCATGGGGGACAACGCCTGGCGTCGTACCGACGCATGGATCTTCGTCTCGCTGGTGATCGCCAGCGGCGCCGGACGCCACCGACGGTCCACGACCACCCGCCGCCCCGAGGGAGTACGCCTCGCCGACGTGCTCTCCACGGCCGACCATCTCGACCGCAGCATCCCCGATCGGCACGACATCGAGAAGGCGATCCGTCGGCTGCTCGGCGCCGGGCTGGTCGACGTCTCCGACGGCTGGTTCCGGATCACGCCCGACGGCGAGCACCTGTGGCGCTCACGACCCAGCGCCGGGCTGGCCACCACCGTCGACACCGTGCAGGGCGTGCTCAGCCGCCGGCACGCGCCCGGCACCGCAGACTGGCACCTCGACGAGCAGGAGCACGCCGCCGCCGTGCAGGAGTACCTGGTGCGATCCATCCCGACGCCCCGGCGCTCCCCGGAGGGACACTCCGGCCGCGGCTGACCGCCGCGCCGTCCGCTGCGGCCGTCCGGATACGCCCGCCGGCCACTGTGCCCCGCCCCCCGGCGTCAGCGCACCGGGTGACCGGCGCCGCGCAGCACGTCCTTGACCTCCGCCACGGTCAGCTCCCCGAAGTGGAACACACTGGCGGCCAGCACCGCGTCGGCGCCGGCACCGATCGCCGGAGGAAAATGGGCCGCCTCACCGGCACCCCCACTCGCCACCACCGGCACGTCGACGACCCGGCGTACCGCGCCGATGAGCTCCAGATCGAACCCGGCCTTCGTGCCGTCGGCGTCCATCGAGTTGAGCAGGATCTCACCCGCGCCCAGCTCGGCGCCGCGGCACGCCCATTCCACGGCGTCCAGCCCGGTGCCGCGCCGCCCGCCGTGGGTGGTCACCTCGAAGCCACTGGCAGTGGCGCCCGCCGGTGCTCGCCGCACGTCGAGCGAAAGCACCAGCACCTGCCGACCGAACCGCTCCGCGATCTCCGCGAGCAACTCCGGGCGGGCGATCGCCGCCGTGTTGACCCCGATCTTGTCGGCGCCCGCGCGCAGCAGGGTGTCCACGTCCGTCACCGTCCGTACCCCGCCGCCGACGGTCAGCGGGATGAAGACCGACTCCGCCGTACGCCGCACCACGTCGAGCATCGTGCCCCGGTCGCTCGACGACGCGGTGACGTCGAGGAAGGTCAACTCGTCGGCGCCCGCCCGGTCGTACGCGGCAGCCAGCTCGACGGGGTCGCCCGCGTCCCGCAGGTCGACGAAGTTGACGCCCTTGACCACCCGTCCCGCGTCCACGTCGAGGCAGGGGATCACCCGCACCGCCACCGTCATGCGACGAGCCTATCGCCGCCCGCACGACGCCCGGCACCCCGCACGACCCGACGACCTGCGCCGCCGGTCACAGCCGCACCAGCATCTTGCCGAGGTTCTCTCCCCGCAGCAGGCCGAGGAAGGCCGCCGGGGCGTTCTCCAGGCCGTCGACGATCGTCTCGTCGTAGGCAAGGGTGCCCTCGCGCAGCCAGCCGGAGACCTCCCGCACGAACTGCTCCCGCAGGTGGCCGTGATCGTTCACCAGGAAGCCGCGCAGGGTCAGCCGCTTGCCGATCACCTGGGCCAGGTTGCGCGGGGCGGCCGGCGCCTCGGTGTCGTTGTACTGCGCGATCATGCCGCAGATCGCCGCCCGACCGTGCAGGTTCATCGACGAGATGGCCGCCTCCAGGTGTTCGCCGCCGACGTTGTCGAAGTAGACGTCGACGCCGTCGGGAGCGGCGGCCCGCAGCAGGTCGCGTACCGGGCCGTCGTGGTAGTCGAACGCCGCGTCGAAGCCGAGCGCCCGCAGTCGCTCGACCTTGGCCGCCGAACCGGCGCTGCCCACCACCCGGCCCGCGCCGCGGAGCCGGGCGATCTGGCCGACCATGCTGCCGACCGCGCCGGCCGCCCCGGAGACGAAGACCGTCTCGCCCGGACGCATCGCGGCCACCTCCAGCAGCCCGGCGTACGCGGTCAGCCCGGTCATCCCGAGCACACCGAGGTACGCGGTCACCGGCGCGAGACCCGGCTCGACCTTCCGGGCGGCCTTCGCCTCGACCAGCGCGTAGTCCCGCCAGCCGAGACCGTGCAGCACGGTGTCGCCCGGGGCGAACCCGTCGGCCTCGCCACTGACCACCTCGCCGACTGCCCCGCCGTCCAGCGGCGCGTCCAGGGCGAACGGTGGCACGTAGGACCGCACGTCGTTCATCCGCCCGCGCATGTACGGGTCCACCGACATGTACCGGTTGCGGACCAGCAGCTGCCCCGGGCCGGGCGGGGGCACCTCGGCGGTGACGAGCCGGAAGGTGTCCTCGGTGGGCCAGCCCTGCGGGCGCGAGACCAGCTGGATCTCACGGTTGGTGGGCACAGGAGTGTCCTTTGTCTGCCGTCGGGGCGATGGCACGGTGCGGCCGGGGGTCACGGGTTGGCCAGCACCGCGAGGGCCTGAGCCACGGTGAACGCCTCCGCGTAGAGCGCCTTGCCGGCGATGACCCCCTCCACGCCGACCGACTCCAGAGTGGCCAGCGCCCGCAGGTCGTCCAGGGTGGAGACGCCGCCGGAGGCGATCACCGGGGCGCCGGTACGGGCACACACCTCGCGCAGCAGGTCCAGGTTCGGCCCGCGCATGGTGCCGTCCTTGGTGATGTCGGTGACCACATACCGCGAAGCGCCGGCCTTGTCGAGCCGCTCCAGCACCTCGTACAGGTCGCCGCCGTCACGGGTCCAGCCCCGGGCCGCCAGGGTCCGGCCCCGCACGTCCAGCCCGATCGCGACCCGGTCGCCGTACTCCGCGCAGACCCGGTCGCACCACTGCGGATCCTCCAGCGCGGCGGTGCCGATGTTCACTCGCTCGGCACCGGTGGCCAGCGCGGCACGTAGCGAGGCGTCGTCCCGGATGCCGCCGGACAGCTCAACCCGTACGTCGAGGCGGCGGACCACCTCGGCGAGCAGCCCGGCGTTGCTGCCCCGACCGAACGCGGCGTCGAGATCGACCAGATGGATCCACTCGGCGCCGTCACGCTGCCACGCCAGCGCGGCCTCCAGCGGGTCGCCGTAGGTGGTCTCGCTGCCCGCGGCGCCCTGCACGAGCCGGACGGCCTGGCCGTCGGCGACGTCCACGGCGGGCAACAGGGTGAGGCTCATGTGTCTTGTCCCTCTCGGATGGTCAACGGCGGTCCAGGGCGATCACCACGATCACCGGCAGGACGAGCAGCAGTAGCAGGATCAGCCCGACCCGCAGCGCCAGATCGGGCACGAGCACCCAGATGAGGGTGATCGCGGCCAGGGTGAGCGCCACGATCGCGGCCCGCTCACCCCGGGAGTATCTCGACAACCGGCCGGTACGGCCACGACGCACCGTCGGCACCACCCGGCGGACCAGCGCCCGACGGCGGGCCCGACGGGCGGTGGCCCGCTCGCGTAGCACCCGCTGCCGGGCCGCCTCCGCCTCGCGGGCCGCCCGGCGCTGGGCCCGTTCCCTGCTCACGGTGCCTCCCGGCAGGTGTGCCCCACCGGCTCAACCACCGGCGGGCACGGTGGCCAGCCAGTTGCGCAGCAACGCGGCACCGGTGTCGGCGGACTTCTCGGGGTGGAACTGGGCGGCCGACAGCACGCCGCGTTCCACCGCCGCGACGAAGTCGCAGTCGTGGTGGGCCGTGGTCACCCGGGCCCCGGACGCCGTCAACGCGGCGGGATCGCCCACCGCGTACGAGTGGACGAAGTAGTACCGGCTGTCGGCGGGCAGCCCGGCGAAGAGCACCGAACCGACCGGCGCCTGCACGGTGTTCCAGCCCATGTGCGGCAGCCGGGCGGCGGCGAGCCGGGTGACCGAGCCCGGCAGCAGGCCCAGTCCCTTGGTCACCACTCCGTGCTCGTCACCGGACTCGAAGAGGATCTGCATGCCGACACAGATGCCCAGCACCGGACGGCCGGCGGCGACCCGCCCGGCGATCACCGGCCCGGCGCCGATCGCCTCGATGCCGGCCACACAGGCGGCGAAGGCGCCCACTCCGGGAACCACCAGACCGTCGGCGTCGGCCGCGGCGGCGAGATCACCGGTGACCAGCACGTCGGCACCGGCCGCGGCCAGCGCCCGCTCGGCGGAGCGCAGGTTACCCGAGCCGTAGTCGAGCACCACGATCCGACGTCGCCCGCCCGGAGCGGCCCCGCCGTCGGGCCGGCCGGTCATGACCCGTCCCCCGGCAGCAGCCAGAGCACCCCCGCGACGGTGGCCAGCACGGCCAGCAGCGCGGTGACCACCACCGCGCCGCGGGGCGCACCCTGCCGACGCAGGGACAATGCCCCGCCGACCAGCACGCCGGCCAGGATCAGCAGCAACGTGGGCAGGATGCCGCTCACCGGCGACACCTCCGTCGCGGCGTACCCGGGCCCGTCACAACGCCCCCTTGGTGCTGGGAATCGCCCCGCCCGCCGTCGGGTCCACCGCGGTGGCCTCCCGCAGCGCCCGGGACACCGCCTTGAACTGCGCCTCGACCACGTGGTGGGCGTCCGGGTGCCCGCCGGGCCGGGCCGCCCGCAACACGTCCACGTGCAGCGTGATCCGGGCCGCCTGGCCGAAGGACTCCCAGATGTGCCGGGTCATGCTGGTCGGATACACCGGGCCGATGTACGGCGTCAGGGGCGGCTCGTCGTGCACCACGTACGGCCGGCCGGAGAGGTCGACGGCGGCCCGCACCAGCACCTCGTCCATCGGCACGGTGGCCGAACCGTACCGGCGGATGCCCGCCTTGTCGCCCAACGCCTGGTCGAAGGCGGCGCCGAGGGCCAGCGCGGTGTCCTCCATCGTGTGATGCGCGTCGATCTCCAGGTCGCCCACGGTACGGACGGTCAGGTCGAAGCCGCCGTGCCGGGCGATCTGGTGCAGCATGTGGTCGTAGAAACCGACCCCGGTGCCGATCTCGGCCACTCCGGTCCCGTCGAGGTCGACCTCGACCAAAACCTTGGTCTCCTTGGTGATCCGCTCCACCCGGGCGGTCCGGCTCATGATCTGCCTTTCATCGGTAGCGGCTGCGGGGCGATGGATCCCTCGCGCTGAATACTGTCCACGGCGGCGAGGAAGTCGGCTCCCCGAGGGACCGGCACCCACCGGGTGCCCGTGCCGAGCGGCACCCACCGGGTGCCCGTGCCGAGCGCCAGCAGCGGATGCATCGAGTACGCCGGGGTGAACCCGAGCGCGTTGTTCTCGTTGGTGTTCAGCCGCACCGGCACGTCGAGCTGCGGCGCACCGTACGGCGACAGCCCTCGCCGATCGTCCCGGATCGGCAGGTCGGCCAACCCGATCATGTGGTTGCCCCGGTCGGCGTCGGGGAAGCCGGGTCCCGGTGAGCACCGGGGAACCGGGCGGCGACCGCCTCGCCGTGCGCCGGCAGGTCCTCCACGTTCGCCAGGGTCACCACGTGGCCGGCGACCTCCCGCAGCGCCTCCTCGGTGTACTCCACCACGTGCACGCCGCGCAGGAACGACTGCACCGACAGCCCGGACGAGTGCCGGGCGCATCCCCCGGTGGGCAGCACGTGGTTGGAGCCGGCGCAGTAGTCGCCCAGCGACACCGGCGAGTACGCGCCCACGAAGACCGCGCCGGCATTACGTACCCGCATCGCCCACTGCCGGGCGTCGACGGTCTGGATCTCCAGGTGCTCCGCCGCGTACGCGTCGACCACCCGCAGGCCCGCCGTCAGGTCGTCGACCAGCACCACGCCGCTCTGCTCGCCGCCCAGCGCGGCGCCGACCCGCTCGGCGTGCTTGGTGGCCGGCACCAGTCGGGCCAGCTCCCGGTCCACCGCATCGGCCAGGGCTACCGACGGGGTGACCAGCACACTGGCCGCGAGGGGGTCGTGCTCGGCCTGACTGATCAGGTCGGCGGCGACGTGCACCGGGTCGGCGGTGTCGTCGGCCAGAATCGCGATCTCGGTCGGGCCGGCCTCCGCGTCGATACCGACCACCCCGCGCAGCAGCCGCTTCGCCGCGGTGACCCAGATGTTTCCCGGGCCGGTGATCGTGTCGACCGGTGCGCAGTGCGCGCTGCCGGCGGCGTCGACGGCACAGCCGTACGCCAGCATCGCCACGGCCTGGGCGCCGCCGACGGCGTACACCTCGTCGACGCCGAGCAGCGCGCAGGCCGCGAGCACCCGCGGATCGGGCAGGCCGCCGTTGTCCTGCTGCGGCGGGCTGACCACCACCAGCGACCGGACGCCGGCCGCCTGGGCGGGCACCACGTTCATCACCACGGTCGACGGGTACATCGCCAGCCCACCGGGGACGTAGAGACCGACCCGGTCGACCGGGATCCACCGCTCGGTGACCGTGCCGCCGGGCACGACCTGGGTGGTGTGGTCGACCCGTCGCTGGTCGGCGTGCACCCGCCGGGCCCGGCTGATCGACTCCAGCAGCGCCGCACGGACCTGGCCGTCCAGCGTGCCCTCCGCCGCCGCGATGGCCTCCACCGGCACCCGTAGCACGTCGGGGGCGATCCCGTCGAACCGCTCGCTGGCCTCGCGGACCGCCGGATATCCATGCTCACGCACCGCCGCGACGATCGGGCGGATGCGCTCGACCGCCACCGAGACGTCGAGCTGGGCACGAGGCAGCAGGTGGCGCGGGTCACGCGCACCACCGCGCAGGTCGATCCGGTTCAACACGCCTGCGAGTCTAGGCGGCCGTCCGCCGGGCCGACCGACGCCGCCCGCTGTCCGAGACGGTGAGCCGGGACACGCCGACGCCCGCCGATCGGACTACGCTTGATCACGTGACCGCACGGCTGCCGGTGTTCCCGCTCGCCACGGTGCTCTTCCCGGGGCTGGTACTGCCTCTGCACATCTTCGAGGAGCGTTACCGCGCGCTGGTCCGACACCTCGTCGCGCTGCCCGAGGGCGCACCGCGCGAGTTCGGGGTGGTGGCCATCCGCAGTGGCTGGGAGGTCGCCTCCGGTGCCGGTCAGGACCTGCCCGGTGCCGGCGAGGTCACCCTGCACGAGGTGGGTTGCACCGCCGAGCTGCGGCAGGTCACCGAGTTGGAGGACGGGGGCTTCGACATCGTCACCGTCGGGCGGCGTCGCTTCCGGATGGGCGACGTCGACCGGAACTCCGCACCGTACCTGACCGCCGAGGTGCAGTGGTTGCCCGAGCCGGACGGCCCGGACGAAACCGCCGACCTGCTGGCGGCCCGGGTGATCGCCGTCTTCCGGCAGTACCTGGGCCTGATCCGGGCCGAGGACGGTCAGCTCACCGAGCAACTGCCCGAAGATCCGACGGTGCTGTCCCACCTGGTCGCCGCGACCGCGGCGTTGACGTTGACCGACCGCCAGCGACTACTCGCCATCGACGGCACGGCGGCCCGGCTGCGCGCCGAACTGCACCTGCTCAACCGCGAGGCGGCGCTGCTTCGCCAGGTGCGGGCGGTTCCGGTGCCGCTGGCGGAGCTGGCCTCGCCTCCGCCGGCCCCGAACTGACCTCGTCCGCCCGCTCCGTACCGGCCCCTCCCGCCGGCCCGCTACCGGCCCCTCCCGCCGGCCCTGGTGGCAGCGGCGGATGCGCGGCGAGCCAGGCCGCGTCCGGCTCCGGCTCGGGTCGCAGCGACGGCCACCGCGACCAGCCGGCGAACAGGGTGTACGTCACCGCGGCGGCGAACGCCGGCAGCAGCAGGTTGCCGTAGGGCACCGGCAGCACCCCCCCGAGGAACAGCTCGATCCCGCCGGCCCGCAGGTCGGCCGGTTTGCTGAAGCGCGTGCCGTCCGGGGCGCCGTCCAGCAGCCGCTGGTAGCTGGCCAGGCCGACCCGACGCCCCACCCGCCAGGCGACCAACCCGGCGGCGAGCCCACCGGCCGCCGCGACCACCAGCCCGACCGGTCCCCGGTGGCGACGCAGCAGGAACCACACGGCGAGCGCGGTGAGCACCCCGAACGCCAGGCCGAGCAGGCTGAACCACCCGTCTGCGGCGATCGGCTGTTCCGGCTGCGCCTGGCCGTAGACCGCGCCGTCGCCGCTCTTGACGACCGGCGTGGCCGGCGCGACCGCCGCCCAGAGCCACCCCAGCGGCGCCCCCAGCAGGCCCAGGACCAGCACCGTCGCCGCACCGACCGCCACCACGCGGCCAAGCCCGACCGGCCACCCCGCGGTCGGCTCGGCGGCCTCGGCGGCCTCGGCGGACGACACGGCAGCCCCCGCCGCCGGGTCGCCTGGCGACTCGGCGCCCTCGGCGGGCGGCCCGGTGGCCGTCCTCGGCCTGGTGTCCGACTCGGTGGGCGGCCCGGCGGCGTCCGCCGCCGGCTGGCTGGTCGAGCTGGTCGTCGGCTCGGTCGGCGACGGCGGGAAGGCAGCCGGCGGCCGTGCGGGCGGTTCGGCGGCGGGGGTGGTCGGGCTCACCCGATGATCCTCGCAGCTACCGCCGTCGGTCGTACACCGTGTCGCGACAGCAGCTCACCGCTAGCTGCCCGACACCCGCCGATCACAACGCGTAACCTCACCGGAGGCGGCATTGCCCGACACCGCCATGTCACACCGACATGATTATGTCTCGGTGACATGGTTCCGAGGGAAGTCACATCCGGCGGCCTGCCGGCAGCAGCCGCCAGCCGGTCGGCTCAGCGGCCGAACGGCTCCAGCATCGCCGCGGCGGCGCGCATCCAGGCCTGTCGGGTCTCGCCCTGGAGCTGGTTGTACTCGATCGACGAGCCGGTCTCCAGCGCCGGGTCGTACGGCACCACGGTCACCGCCCGGGTCCGGGTGGCGAAGTGCTTTTCCAGGTCGCCCTGCAACGGCAACCGGCCCGGGGTGGGGCAGGAGATCAGCGTCACGGCGTTGTCGGCCAGCTGGCCCATCCCCTCCTCGTGCAGCAGGTCGAGCATCCAGTCTGCACTGAATGCGGCGTCCTCGCGGGGCACCGTGGTGACCACCAGCTGATCGGCGGCCTGCATGACGGTGCGCCAGTTCGGGCTCTCCACGTTGTTGCCGGTGTCCACACAGATCACGTCGTGGGTGCGACGCAGCAGCTCCAACACCCGCTTGACGGTGAACTGGTCCAGTCGTTGGGCGAACCGGGGGCTCTCCTCGCCGGCGAGCACGTCGTACGACCCGTCGGAGGCGTGTCGCAGGTAGTCGTCCAGGATCTCCAACAGCTCGGCACCCTCCCGGATCTCGATCTGGACGAGATCGGCGACCAGGTGCCGGATCGTACGGGCGTGGCGGGCGCTGCCGGCGCGCAGCCCGAGGGTGCCGCGTAGCTCGTTGTCGTCCCAGGCCAAAACGCCACGGCCGCGTACGCTGCCGACGGTCGCCGCGGCCAACACGGTGGCCGTGGTCTTGTGCACCCCGCCCTTCGGATTGGCGAAGGCGATCACGCGGGGGGTGCCCAGGTCGTGCCGGAGCACGGCGGCGGCCCGGGCGAGGTCGCTGCCGGCGCTCTGCGCACGCCACTCGATGCGCCCGGGGCGGCCGGCCACGGTTGCCGGTGGCGGCACGGCCTGCGGC
>NZ_JBXUOW010000048.1:0-40833 GCF_057196645.1 Micromonospora sp. ATLC16 | reverse complement strand
GATTTTGTTGTCTTCACACACACATGATCATCAGGGCGGCTGCACCCATCTCACCCACCCCACCCACACCGTCCACCCTGGTCAGACGACCAATGGCGGCTGCCGTACTAGGCGAGGTGCACCGGCAGATCCAGCACCTCCTCCACCGGTCGGCGAGGGGTGGGCCAGCCCGGCTGGCCGTACCCGATCCGCATCACCATCTGCGGGGTACCGAACCGTCCCAGCGACAGCCGGAGCTGCTCCCGGGCCGACGGCACCTCGATCGGTTGGGACAGCATCGATGCGGACAGCCCGGCGTCGGTGGCGGTCAGCAGCACCCGCTGCAACGCCTGGCCCGCGACCACCTGGTCGACGGCGGTGTTGCCGGCGGAGCCGAGCACCGCGACGAGCGGCTCCGGCTCGAAGTCGCGTCCGGGTGCCCGCTGGGTGCCGCCGAAGCCACGCGACGGAAGCAGGTCCTGCGGCTCGGCCCGGGGGCCGCTGGCGGTGACCGGGACGCCGTCCGGTTCGTCCCCGGCGCGTACCCACGCCTCGCGTTCCGCCCGGTAGGCAGGGTCGCGTTCGAGCACCCGGTGTGCGCCGCGAGCGATCTCGGCGAAGGCGTTGACGGCGCTCACCCCGATGAGCAGCTCCAGCCAGCAGTGCTCGGCCCGAGCCGCCTCACCCAGCCGCCAGCGGGAATCGGCCGGGACCGGGTCGGGCCAGAACGGGGCACGGTTGCTGAACCGGCGTGGAACGGCCGCGTGGAGGCTCTGCTCGGCGGGGCTGGACCGGCGCGGCAGGTCCGGCACCAGTCGGGCCAGCACGTCCGGTTCCGACGGGTACGGACGCAGTCGTAGCGTCGCCGGGGCGCCGGCCACGGCAAGGGCGAGGCGCAGGTTGAACAGCGCCGCTCCGCCGGCGACGCGGGCACCCCAGCCGCTCGGGTCGGTGGCGGGCAGCCGTCGGGTCGGGTCGAGGAGCACCTCGATCCCGCCGTCGCGCAGCCGGAACCGCCACGGCTGGACGTTGTGCAGGGACGGTGCCCGGATCGCGTCGGTCGCGGCGGCCCGCAGCTGTTCGACGGTGTAGCCGGTCTCCATGGTCGAGCCCCCTCGCATCCTGCCTGGCACCTCCCCACGGTGCGCCCCGCACACCCCACCCAGCAGGGCCGCACGTCCCGACCTCCCAGGCCCCCCGCCCTCCCTCGGCCCACCCACCGAATGGTTGATCATGAAGTTGTTGTCGCGCCACGCCGGCGCCAGTGGTGACAACCTCATGGTCAAGAGGGGCGAGGCGGGTGGGGAGGTTGGGACTTTCGGCCCGGGTGGGGGTTGGAGGAAGGAGGTAGAAAGGGGGCATGATCCGGGTGTTTCTGCTTGACGACCATGAGGTGGTCCGTCGTGGTCTGGCCGACCTGCTGCATGCCAGTGGGGACATCGAGGTGGTCGGCGAGTCCGGTTCCGCACCGGAGGCGGCCCGCCGGATTCCGGCGCTGCGGCCCGACGTGGCGATCCTCGACGCCCGGCTACCCGACGGCAACGGCATCGACGTGTGCCGGGACATCCGGGCGGTGGACTCCTCGATCAAGGGCCTGATCCTCACCTCGTACGAGGACGACGAGGCGCTGTTCGCAGCGATCATGGCGGGTGCCTCCGGGTACGTGCTCAAGCAGATCCGCGGCACCGACCTCGTCGACGCGGTACGCCGGGTGGCGGCCGGCCAGTCGCTGCTCGACCCGGCGATCACCACCCGGGTCCTGGATCGCATCCGCAGCGGCGTGGAGCAGCCCCGTGAGCTGCAATCCCTGACCGAGCAGGAGCGGCGCATCCTGGAGTACGTCGCCGAGGGGCTGACCAACCGGGAGATCGCCAGCCAGATGTTCCTGGCCGAGAAGACGGTGAAGAACTACGTCTCCAGCGTGCTGGCCAAGCTCGGCCTGGAACGCCGTACCCAGGCCGCGGTGTTGGCCACCCGCCTGCTCGGCAAGACCCACTGACCCCACCCGCCGGGTCCGGCCCGGCGCAGTCCTGTCACGGGCGAGCCGCAGCGGCTCAGGCCACCAGCGGGACCGACCAGCGCAGCTCGGTGCCGCGCGGCTCGGCGCCGCGCACCTCGAAGCTGCCGCCGTGCCGTTCGGCGCGTTCGCGCAGGTTCACCAGCCCGCCCCGGGCGGCGGCCGGGTCGCAACCTACCCCGTTGTCGGTGACGGTGACGGCGACCTGGGTGGCGTCGACGCGTACCGACACCGACACCGCCGTGGCCTCGGCGTGGCGTACCGCGTTGGACAGCGCCTCGCGGAGCACGGCGCCGAGTTCGGGGCGGACCTCGTCCGGCACGGCGCTGTCGATCGGCCCGGTCAGCTCCAGCCTCGGCCGGAACCCCAACGACTCGGCGGCGACCTCCACCGCCTCGCGGATCTCGGTGCGCAGCGCCGCACTCATCGGGGTGCGCAGCTCGAAGATGGTGCGGCGGATGTCCTTGATGGTGGTGTCCAGGTCGTCGACCGCCGCGTTGATCCGCTTGGCGACCTCCGGCCGCGCGGTCAGCGGCACCGCGCTCTGCAGTTGCAGGCCGGTGGCGAACAACCGCTGGATCACCACATCGTGCAGGTCCCGGGCGATCCGCTCGCGGTCCTCCAACACCACTAACTGCTCGCGTTCCTCCTGGCCACGGGCGCGTTCCATGGCCAGCGCCGCCTGACCGGCGAAGCTGTCCAGCAGGGTCACGTCGTCGTCGGTGGCGCCGCCGTGATCGGCGCTGTGCGCGATCACCAGCACGCCGTGCAGGGTGTCGGCGGTGGCCAGCGGAGAGATCACCGCCGGCCCGGTGTGCAGCACCGCCGGCCATGGCGCGGCGTGGGCCAGATCCTCCACCGAGTCGTGCCGCCCCTGGGCGACCGGACCGGCGAAGCTGGTGTCGGCGGCCGGCAGTACCGTGCCGACAAGCGCGCGGGACTGGTTGCCGACGCCGTCGACGACCTCGACGGTGAAGTGCTCCGCCTCCCCGTCGTAGAGCAGCACCAGGGCCAGTTCGGCCTCGGCGACCTCGCGGGCGCGCCGCGCCACCAGGGTCAGCGCGTCGGTGCGGCGCACCTCGCCGAGCAGCAGCGAGGTGATCTCCGCGGTGGCGGCGAGCCAGCGTTCCCGCCGGTGGGCCAGCGCGTACAGCCGGGCGTTCTCGATCGCCACGCCGGCCGCCCCGGCGAGCGCGACGACGATCTCCTCGTCGTCCTCGGTGAACTCGGCGCCGCCCTGCTTCTCGGCCAGGTAGAGGTTGCCGAAGACCTGGTCGCGGATGCGAACCGGCACGCCGAGGAAGGCGTGCATCGGCGGATGGTGCGGCGGGAAGCCGTAGGAGTTCGGATGCTGGGTGATGTCGGGCATCCGTACCGGCTTCGGCTCGTCGATGAGCAGGCCGAGCACCCCCCGGCCGTGCGGCAGGTCGCCGATCTTCGTGTGCAGCTCGGGGGAGATGCCGTGGGTGATGAAGTCGTGCAGCATCCGGTCGGGGCCGATCACCCCGAGCGCGCCGTAGCGGGCCTGGGCCAGGTCGCAGGCCGCCTGCACGATACGTCGCAGGGTACTGCGCAGATCCAGATCGGTGCCGATGCCGACGACCGCGTCGAGCAGCGCCCGCAGTCGCTCCCGGCTGGTCACCACCTCGCCGACGCGATCCAGCATCTCCTGGAGCAGTTCGTCCAGGCGGACTCGGGACAGCGGGCTCAGGCCTAGCGACGGCGGCTCGGGCCGGGGGTTGGGTGCACCGACGGTCACCCGGCGATGCTATCCGGCGACCGGCGGCGCGAAACGCCCCGAGGCTGGCGGACGCGGCGTCCCGGACACCGCGCTAGGCGGCGTCGCCGGACACCGCCGAGGTGTCCACCACCTGCTCGCGGGGCAGCCGCGGGGTGTGCGGTGGGCCGGTGTGGGCCGGGTCGGCGACCCCCAGGCGCAGGCCGAGGTACGGGTGACCGAGCCCGGAGAGCAGTTGGCGCAGGGTCTGCCGGGTGGCCCGCGCCTCGACCACGCCGCTGAGCGGCAGCATCGAGACACCCAGCCGGGTGGCGGCCAGCCAGGCGGCCGACAGCGCCTCGCCGGCACGCAACCAGTCGACCGGCTCATCCTGGTCGCCGTGGAGCACCGCGTAGGACGCCGCCCGGTCGTGCCCCGGCCCGACCGGCAGGGTGCCCGGGCGACCGAAGTCCCGGCCCGGCACGGTGGTCTGCGGAGGCCGCTCCGGCAGCACCTCCGGGGTGAGCCCGGTGCCGCCGCCCGCGCGGCTGGTCCAGTACTTCAGTTCATCCCGCAGCCGGGAGTCCTCCGCCTCGATCGTGGCGGCGTGCGAGGCGGACGCGGCCAGTTGCAGCACCTGGTCGCGGTCGAGGATCTCCAACCGGGCACCCTCCCGGCCGGCGGCCGACACGATGGCGCTCAACGAGTCATCGGAGACCGGCTCGTCGCTGACCGGACGCCGGTCGGTGTACCGCATCTGCATGCACTGCACCGACCGCATCGCGTCCGGGTCGGCACCGGTGGCTCGCGCCTCGGTGAGCCGGGCGAGCAGGTCGGGATCGTGCGGGTCGGGTATCCGCTGCACGCTTGTCGCCCACCCCTCGGCGGCCAACGCCAGCCGGGCGTGATGCAGCCCCGCACCGCAGCTGAGGGTGGCCAGCTCGCCCTGCGGATCGGTGACGGCCAACCTGCTGTCACGCACCATCCGAAGCTCCAACGCGTCGGGTAGCACCCGCCAGCGCCACGGCTGGCTGTTGTGCACCGACGGCGCGTGGCCGGCCATCGCGGCGGCCTCCGCGAGGGCGGTGGTCAGCGGGCGGTGGGAAGCCGGCGTCTGATGGCTCATCCTCACGACCTTTCCGTCTCTGCCCATCGTGCCGCACCCCGGTACGCCTGGGGGCGCAGTCCGGTTCATCGTGCGACATCGGTCCGCGGCGCGCAGGATCCGTACGTCCCGACCGGGCGGGACCTGTGACCCGCGTTCCGCCCCGCCCGCCCGACCGGGTTGAGACGATCCGCAGGTGGGACAGCGGCGGTCGGCAGGTGACCGGAGTGCGGGTGAGTGCTTGCCGGACCAACCGGCGCGACCCGAACCGGAGGGGTCGGGTGCGCAGCGCCGGACCTGGTTGCTGTGGATCCCGCTGACCGGACTCACGCTGCTGGTGCTGGCCGGTGCGGCGGCGGGACTGGCCGGGCAGCCGGGCGCCGCCGACGCGCTCTGGGCGGCGGCCACCCTGGTCGCGTTGCTGCCGGCTGCCGCGTCGGTGCTGCGGGAGTTGCTGCGACGGCGGTTCGGTGTGGACGTGATCGCCGTGCTGGCGCTGGGCGGAGCACTTGTCGTCGGCGAGTATCTGGCCGGTGCGGTGGTCGCGCTGATGCTGGCCACGGGGCGGACCCTGGAGGCGTACGCGCAGCGCCGGGCGACCCGGGACCTGCGGGCGCTGCTGGAGCGGGCACCGCGTACCGCTCGGCGGCGTACCGGCGAAGGTGGCGTCGAGGTGGTGCCGGTGGACCGGGTGGCGGTCGGTGACCGGTTGTTGGTCGGCCCGGGTGACGTGGTCGCCGTCGACGGTGTCGCCGAGGCCGCCGCGACGTTGGACGAGTCGGTGGTGACCGGGGAGTCCCGGCTCGTCGAGCGGGCGACCGGAGCTCGGGTGGCCAGCGGGGTGCTCAACGCCGGTGCCGCGTTCGGGATGCGGGCCACGGAGAGCGCCGAGCGCAGCACGTACGCCGGCATCGTCCGGCTGGCCGAGGAGGCGACCGCCCGTAAGGCGCCGACGGTGCGGCTGGCCGACCGGTACGCCGCGGCTTTCGTGCCGTTCACGCTGGCGCTGGCCGGGCTGGGCTGGGTGCTCTCCGGCGAGTTCCTCCGCGCGGTGGCGGTGCTGGTGGTGGCGACACCGTGTCCGTTGCTGCTGGCCACTCCGATCGCCATCGTCTCCGGGCTGTCCCGGGTGGCCCGACGCGGGGTGCTGGTCCGTGACGGTGGTTCGCTGGAGGTCCTTGGTCGGGCGCGCACCCTCCTGGTCGACAAGACCGGCACGCTCACCGCCGGCCGTCCCCGGGTCGCCGACATCGTCGTGGCTCCCGGCGGTGATCCCGACGAGGTGCTGCGGGTGGCCGCCTCGGTGGAGCAGTTGTCCTCGCATGTGCTGGCGGCGGCACTGGTGCGCTCCGCCGGTGAGCGCGGCCTGCGACTGGTCACTCCGGCTGAGGTGACCGAGGAGCCGGGCCGGGGGGTGAGCGGGCGGGTCGACGGGCGGCGGATCCGGGTCGGCCAGTTCTCCGGGACGTTGCCGGAGTGGGCCGAGCAGGCCGGCCACCGGGCCGGCGCGGCGGGACACTCGCTGGTCTGGGTGGCCGACGAGGCCGGGCCGCTCGGCGTGGTCCTGCTGGAGGATCCGGTACGCCCCGACGCCCACCGGACCGTGGCGCGGCTGCGTGCCGCCGGGCTCACCCGGATCGTGATGGTCACCGGGGACCGGCCGGAGGAGGCCCGCCGGGTCGCCGACGTGGTGGGTGTCGACGACGTGCTGGCCCGGTGCACCCCGCAGGAGAAGGTGAGCCGGGTTCGAGCCGAGGCCGGCCGGGCGGTGACCGTGATGGTGGGTGACGGGGTGAACGACGCTCCGGCGCTGGCGGAGGCGCATGTCGGCGTGGCGATGGGTGCCACCGGGGCGACCGCCTCGGCCGAGGTCGCCGACGCCGTGCTGAGCCTCGACCGCCTCGATCCGCTGGCCGACGCCGTCGAGGTGGCCCGGTACGCCCGCCGGATCGCGGTGCAGAGTGCCACGGTGGGAATGGGGTTGGCGCTGCTGGCGATGGGATTCGCGGCGGCCGGTCGGCTGCCACCCGTGGCGGGCGCGTTCCTTCAGGAGGGCATCGACGTTCTGGTGATCCTCAACGCGCTGCGGGCGCTTCGGGGTGGCCCCCGTGGGCCGGCCTGACGCGGCCGACCCACGGCGTGCCTCGGCGTTCCCGGACCACCGCGACCGGACAGTAAGCGTGCTGGAGGAGTTGCTGGCTGACCGAACCGAGCAGCATGCCCCGCAGCCCACCGCGTCCCCGGCTGCCGACGACGACCAGTTGCGCGTTGCGGCTGGCGTCGATGAGCAGACCGGCCGGCGCGGCGGCGGCCGTCTCGACGGTCACCTCGACATCGGGGTGACTGTCCTGCCCGCGACGCAACGCCTCGTCCACCTCGGCGCGCTGGTCGGCCAGCGCCGCGTCGCGGGCCTGCTCGCCGCGCAGACTCCACTGTTCGCGTCGCGGCTGCCAGGCCCGCACCACGTGCAGCGGCACCCGACGCAGGGCCGCCTGTTCGAAGCCGAAGCCGAGGGCCAGCAGCGAATGCTCCGAGCCGTCCACGCCGACCGCGACGTGCCCGGCCCGGTCACTCTCGGCCGGACGGCGACGGACCACCACCACCGGGCAGTGCGCGTGCGCGGTGACGTTGACCGCGGTCGAGCCGGCGAGCAGACCGGCGAAGCCGCCGTGCCCGCGGCTGCCCAGCACCAGCAGGCCGGCCTGCGTCGAGGCCTCCTCCAGGATCAGCGCGGGCGGACCGTCCAGCACCTCGCCGCGTACGTCCAGACCCGGGTGGGTGGCGGCGGCGTCCGCCGCGGCCTTGCCGACCAGCTCCTCGACCTGCCGACGGGCCTGCTCGTCTGGCCACATCCCCGGCGTCACGCCCGGACCGACCCAGCCGGCCACGGTCAGCCACTCGAAGACGTACGCCAACCGAACCGGTCGGCCGTCGTGGCGGGCCTGGTCCAGCGCCCACTCCAGGGCCGCCGCGGCGTCCGGCGAGCCGTCGTAGCCCACCAGGATCTCCGCGCCTGCGCCGTGCTCGCTCATGATGGGCGTCTCCTCACGGGTTGGTGGGGTCGGTCTCGCGGACCCAGCGCCACTCGGCCACCTTCGGGTCGTCCTCGCCGAACCGACGGGTGTAGTCACGGGCGGACTGGCGGGCGTCGGTCATCTCCTGCCGCAGGTGCGCGGCGCGGGCGGCCAGCCCCGGCACCCGGTCGATCACGTCGATGACGAGGTGGAATCGGTCCAGGTCGTTGAGCATCACCATGTCGAACGGCGTGGTGGTGGTGCCCTCCTCCTTGTATCCGCGTACGTGGAGGTTGTCGTGGTTGGTCCGGCGGTAGGTGAGCCGGTGGATCAGCCACGGATAGCCGTGGTAGGCGAAGATGATCGGCTTGTCGCGGGTGAACAGCGTGTCGAACTCGGAATCCGGCAGGCCGTGCGGGTGCTCGGCGGCCGGCTGGAGCCGCATCAGGTCGACGACGTTGATCACCCGGACCTTGAGTTCGGGCAGGTGCTGGCGTAGCAGGTCCGCCGCGGCCAGGGTCTCCAACGTCGGCACGTCACCGGCGCAGGCGAGCACGACGTCCGGCCCGCTGTCGTCGTCGGTGCTGGCCCAGTCCCAGATACCCACGCCGCGCCGGCAGTGCGCGATGGCCTCGTCCATGGTGAGCCAGCTGGGCGCGAGCTGCTTGCCGGCCACCACCACGTTGATGTAGTGACGGCTGCGCAGGCAGTGATCCATCGTGGAGAGCAACGTGTTGGCGTCCGGCGGCAGGTAGACCCGCACCACCTCGGCCTTCTTGTTCATCACGTGGTCGATGAAGCCCGGGTCCTGGTGGGAGAAGCCGTTGTGGTCCTGCCGCCAGACATGGCTGGAGAGTAGGTAGTTCAGCGAGGCGACCGGCTGCCGCCAGGGAATGCCACGGGTCACCTTGAGCCACTTGGCGTGCTGGTTGACCATCGAGTCGACGATGTGGATGAACGCCTCGTAGCTGGTGAAGATGCCGTGCCGGCCGGTGAGCAGGTAGCCCTCCAACCAGCCCTGGCACAGGTGCTCGGAGAGGACCTCCATCACCCGCCCGTCGGAGGAGAGGTGGTCGTCGCCGTCGACCGTGCCGGCCATCCAGGCCCGGCCGGTGACCTCGAAGGCCGCCTGGAGGCGGTTGGAGGCGACCTCGTCCGGGCCGAACAGCCGGAACGTCTGCGGGTTGGCCGTGATCACGTCGCGAATCCACTTGCCGAGAGCACCGGTGGCGCTGGTGATCGTCGCACCGGGACGGGGTACCTCGACGGCGTAGTCGCGGAAGTCGGGCAGGACCAGATCGCGCAGCAGGGAGCCGCCGTTGGCGACCGGGTTGGCGCTCATCCGCCGTGGCCCCCGGGGCGGCAGCTCGGCCACCTCGGCCACCGGCGCGCCGGTCGCGTCGAACAGTTCCTGCGGTCGGTAGCTGCGCAGCCACCGCTCCAGCTCGGCCAGGTGCTCCGGGTTGGAGCGGACTGCGGAGAGCGGCACCTGGTGCGCGCGGTAGGTGCCCTCCACCTGCTTGCCGTCCACGTCGCGTGGACCGGTCCAGCCCTTCGGGGTACGCAGGACGATCATCGGCCAGCGCGGGCGTTCGATGGTCGCCCCGGAACGGGCGCGGCGCTGGATCTCCGCGATCTCGTCCAGCGCCCGGTCCAGGGTGGCGGCCAGGATCTGGTGCACCTCGGCCGGATCGTCGCCGGCCACCACGTACGGCTGGTAACCCTGGCCGCGCATCAGGTCGAGCAGGTCGGACTGGGGGATGCGGTCCAGCACCGTCGGGTTGGCGATCTTGTATCCGTTGAGGTGCAGGATGGGCAGCACCGCGCCGTCGCGGGCGGGGTTGAGGAACACGTTGGACAGCCAGCTGCCCGCCAGCGGACCGGTCTCCGCCTCGCCGTCTCCGACCACGCAGGCGACCAGCAGGTCGGGGTTGTCGAAGGCGGCGCCGTACGCGTGACTGAGCGCGTACCCCAGCTCACCGCCCTCGTGGATCGAGCCCGGCACCTCCGCCGCGACGTGGCTCGGAATGCCGCCGGGGAAGGAGAACTGGCGGAACAGCCGGGCCATGCCGGCCTCGTCGCGACCGATGTCGTGGTACAGCTCGCTGTAGGTCCCTTCGAGCCAGGTGTTCGCCACCAGTGCCGGACCGCCGTGCCCGGGCCCGGTGATGTAGATGGCGCTGAGGTCCCGCGCCACGATGGCCCGGTTCAGATGGGCGTAGATCAGGTTCAGCCCGGGGGAGGTGCCCCAGTGCCCGAGCAGGCGGGGCTTGACGTGCTCGGGGGCCAGTGGTTCCCGCAACAGGGGATTGTCCAGCAGGTAGATCTGCCCGACGGTGAGATAGTTCGCCGCGCGCCAGTAGGCGTCCAGCCGGCGCAGCTCATCATCGGTCAGGGGCCTTCGCAGGTCTACGGCGGTGTCCATACTGCCTGAGCCTCTCGCGGGTCGGTGAATCCTGCATCCGCAACGCGCGGTTTCCTCTGTCAGCTTGGCGGAGTCGGCGACCCTGGATCAGGGCCATTGGTCCCGCCGGCCCGGGTGTCACGACCCGTAGAGGTCGGGTGTGGCGGTCACACCCCGGATCACGAGCACCGGGGACGAGGCGTGGTAGAGCAGCGACTGGCTGACCGCGCCGAGCATCCCGCGCGACGGTTCCTCACCCCGGGCGGCGACCACCACGAGTTGCGCCGAGCGGGACTGGTCGACCAGCACGTCGTTGGGCTCGCCCCGGATGACGTGACACTCGACGCCGACGTCGGGATGGCCGGCCCGGTGGCGGGACACCATCTCGCTGAGCCGTTCGGTGGCCTCCTCGACGATGCCGTCGGAGTCGACCACCCAGATCGCCAGCAGGCGTGCCTGGTGCTGGGTGGCGCAGGTGAGCGCCCAGTCCAGCGCCATCTCGCCGGAGGCCGAACCGTCGACCCCGACCAGGACCGGGCCGGCGGGTGGGGATTCCCGCCGGGCGACCAGCACCGGGCATTCGGCGCGGGCGGCCACCTGGACGGCGGGACGGTCCGCCGGTATGCAGCGGTCGCAGTGGGCCATACCGCCGTCGCCGACCACCACCAGGAAGGCGGTCTCCGATCTGCGGACCAGGTTCGCCACCGCCGAGCCCTCGGCGATCTCGGCGGTGACCGGAACGCCCGGCGCGTCCGCGTTGGCCGCCGCGGTCGCCTCGGAGATCAACTGTTCGGCCTCGGCCCGGGAACTGGAGACCGCCGGCGCGTCGAAGGCGGCCCAGTTGAAGGCGTGCAGCAGGTGCAGCCCGCGTCCGTGGGCGGCGGCGACCCGGGCGGCGAGGCGGGCCACCGGCAGGACGTCCTCCGGGCCGACGCCGACGAGCACCGGCGCATCGCTGGCGGCGGCCATCCGCATCACCCCCGCAGCTGTGGCACCCGGCCTGCGTCTGAGGCTAGTCGCGCCGGTGCCGTCCCGGGGCGTGATCGCCGTACGGGTAGCCCGGCCCGGTGGATGGTCACCGTCGGCACCGAGCATCTCCTGCTCGCCTTCCTCGCCGACGATGGCGGCCTGGCCGTGGGGGTGATCCGCGACGCGGGGGTCACCGACGACGACCTGCGCGAGCGGATCCGCCGCCACACCGGGACCAGGGGCAGCAGCCTGGGCGAGGCCGACGCGGCGGCACTGCGCGAGATCGGCATCGACCTGGTCGACGTGCGCCGCCGGGTCGAGGTCGCGTTGCGCGTCAGCGCCTGACGGCGCGTGACCCGCCGAGCCCGGACCGCCGCGTGAATGGGTGCGGCACGGCCGCCTGGCCCGCTTCCCCCGGATAGGTGCGGTATGGCCGCCCCACCTGCTTCTCCTGACGATCGTCGGCCGAAACGTCGTCGAGGCGAGCCGGCGGGGTGGGGCGAGGCACATCGGCGTTGGGTCGCTCAATCCGGCACGGTGCTGCACACTGACGCCGTGGAAGATGGACGGGACGAAGGGCCGCTGCGCAGCGCGGTGGTGGTCAATCCGGTCAAGGTGACCGATCTCGACGCGTTACGCCGTACCGTCGGCGACACGCTCGACGCGGCCGGCTGGCCGGAACCGCTGTGGTTCGAGACCACCCCCGACGATCCCGGTCGCGGCCAGACCGAGAAGGCCCTCGCCGCCGGGGTCGACGTGGTCTTCGCCTGCGGCGGCGACGGTACGGTGATGGCCTGCGTCGACGCTCTGGTCGGCTCCGAGGTGGCGCTCGCCGTGCTGCCCCAGGGCACCGGCAACCTGCTCGCCGCCAACCTGGGGCTTTCCGACGAACTGCCCGCGGCGCTGGCGGTGGCCGTCGAGCGTGGTCGGCGCCTGCTCGATGTAGGCGAGGTGGACGGGCAGCATTTCGCGGTGATGGCCGGTATGGGCTTCGACGCCCAGATGCTCGATGCCACAAACGAGACGACCAAGCGCCGGATCGGCTGGCCCGCGTACGTGGTGGGAGCCGCGCGACACCTGCGGGACCGGCCGATGCGGGTCTGGATCCGGCTGGACGACCAGGCGCCGCTGCGCCGTCGCGCCCGTTCGGTGCTGGTCGCCAACGTCGGCCGGCTCCAGGGCGGGGTGACCCTGCTCACCGAGGCGGAGCCCGACGACGGGTACCTCGACGTCGCCGTGCTGACTCCGCGCACGTTGCGGCACTGGCTCTCCCTCGGCTGGGCGGTGGTACGCCGCCGCGACCGGGTGCCACGATTGGAGGTGTACCGCGCCCGTCGAGTGGAGATAACCAGCAGCCGGAGTCAGCCCAGGGAGCTGGACGGTGACCTGATCGAACCAGGCCGCGAGCTGCGGGTGCAGATTCGGCGGCGGGCGTTGTGGCTGTGCGTACCGCGACCGGAACAGGCTCCTGACCTGGCCGAGGACGCGTCGGCCGCCGCCGAGCGGGGCGAACGCCTCGTCGAGGAGGGCCGAGGTGAGCGCGAGGAGTGAGCTTGCGAGCCCCGCAGTCGCGAGCGAAGGTGGGCTCGGTGAGCGCGAGGAGTGAGCTTGCGAGCCCCGCAGTCGCGAGCGAAGGGTGGGCTCGGTGAGCGCGAGGAGTGAGCTTGCGAGCCCCGCAGTCGCGAGCGGAGGGTGGGCTCGGTGAGCGCGAGGAGTGAGCTTGCGAGCCCGCAGTCGCGAGCGGAGGGGGCGGCACGGTGAGCAGCACCAAGATCGTGCCGGAGACCCGGCTGATGTCCGACGAGCAGCTCTGCGCCGACCATGCCTGGCAGACGCTGCGCCGGGAGGGCAGCTGGCACCTGTTGCGTGACGCGTTCACCCGGTTCCGCTACGGCGACGGGTTCAGTCACTCCCGAGCCTTCGCGTTCCAGCTCTGCCTCGCGGTGGTGCCGTTCCTGATCGCTCTCACCGGACTGATCTCCGAGCTGGGCGTGGCCGAGGGGGGTGAGGTGGTCGCCGACACGGTGCTGGCGTTGACCCCCGGCACCAGTGACGAGATGGTCGCCGAGCTGCTCGGCGGGGGCGACGAGGCGGGCGCCGAGCAAGTCGAGGAGACCGGCGAGGTGGCGCTCGTCCTCGGTCTGATCACCGGTCTGGTCGCGCTGACCAGCACCATGGCTCAGATCGAGCGGGGCGCCAACCGCATCTACGGCGTCGAACGGGACCGGCCGGCGCTGTGGAAGTACCTGCGGGCGGCCGTGCTCGCCGTGAGCGCCGGCCTGCCGGCCCTCGCCGGGTTCCTCATCCTGGTCGGCGGGGGTCCGATGGGCGACTCGGTGGAACGCCACTACGCCTGGGGTGATCTTGCCAGCATGATGTGGGATCTGGTGCGTTGGCCGCTCAGCCTCGGCCTGACGGTGCTCGCCGTCGCGGTGCTGTTCCGCCACGCGCCCCGACGGCACCAGCCCGGCCTGTCGTGGTTGTTGTTCGGTGCCGGTATCGCCACCGCGCTGTGGTGGCTGGCCAGCCTGGGGCTGGCCGGCTACGTGCGGTTCAGCGAGGACTTCGGACAGACCTACGGCGCGCTGGCCGGCATCATGGCGTTGCTGCTCTGGGCGAACCTCACCGGCATAGCGTTGTTCGGGGGGCTCTCGTTCGCGGCGCAACTCGAGGCGGTACGCATCGGCATGCAGGAGCCGGCGCAGCCGGACCTGTGGGAACCGAACGCGCAGCGGATCCCCGTGCACGACACCGGTGAGAT
The DNA here is from genome assembly GCF_057196645.1 of Micromonospora sp. ATLC16. Classification (NCBI taxonomy): domain Bacteria; kingdom Bacillati; phylum Actinomycetota; class Actinomycetes; order Micromonosporales; family Micromonosporaceae; genus Micromonospora; species Micromonospora sp. ATLC16. The sequence goes on along the minus strand of NZ_JBXUOW010000048.1, from coordinate 26,867 downwards.
GACTGCGCTCTGACCCACGGTGTCGCCGGGTGTACCGCGGCGGCGGACCGGGTACTGCGGCACGCCAGAAGCGAAGGAGGCTGCCGTGGGCGCGGTCAGGGACGTACTGCGACGACCCCTTGGACACTTCACCGAACGTACGCTCGCCGGCTTGGCGCTCGTGCTCGGTGCCGGGGTCGGATTCGGGTTGCTGCTGGTGCTGGTCCGGGTGCGGTGGTCACCGCTGTACGACGTGGACCACGGTGTCGCCGAGTGGCTCAACGACCAGATCGCGCCGATCGGGCCGCTGGTGACGGTGCTCAACGCCATCACGGACCTCGGTGGGCGCACGGTCATCATCTGGTTGGTGACCGTGGCCGTGGTCGGGTTGCTGATCCGCCGGCAGGGTCGACTCGCGGTGTTCCTGATCGTCACGGGTGTGGGCGCGCTGGTTCTCGATCCGTCGCTCAAGACGCTCGTCGACAGGTTGCGTCCGGAGGTGGACGTGACGATCGGCGCGTACGCGGGGCAGAGCTTCCCCAGCGGCCACGCGCTCGGGTCGATGGTGGCCTACGGCGCGCTGCTGCTGGTGTTCCTGCCGGCGATGGCACCCCGCTGGCGTCGGCCGGCGATCGCCCTGGTCGCCACCGTCGTCTTCCTGATCGGGTTCACCCGGGTCGCGCTCGGCGTGCACTTCCTCTCCGACGTGATCGGTGCCTGGCTGCTCGGCGCGGCCTGGCTGGGCGTCACCGCGTACGCCTTCCGGTTGTGGCGGTTGGAGCGGGGCCGACCCGCGGTGCCGCTGACCGAGGGGTTGGAGCCGGAGGCCGGGCACGAGGTCGCGCCCGCGCCGGACGAGGAGAAGCTGCTGCCGCACGCCCGGGCCGGCATCGCCGAGATCATCGTCGGCTGGGTGCTGGTGTTCGGCGCCCTCTACGGCTTCGGCATGTTCGTCAGCTACTACGCCGACAACACCTTCCTGGCCAGCCTCGACGAGACGGTGCCGATCTGGTTCGACGAGCGTCGTACCGCCTCGCTCAACGACTTGAGCTGGTGGTGGAGCAAGGTCGGCGACACCCATGCCATCCTGGCGATCTCGATGGTCTTCTGCCCGCTGGTGCTGGCGATCTGGCGGCGTTGGCGACCGGTGCTGTTCGTGGCGTTGACCATGTTCGGCGAGCTGACCCTCTTCCTGGCCAGCGCGGCGGCGGTGGACCGGCCGCGCCCGCCGGTGGAGAACCTGGACGGCCCGATGCCGACCTCGTCGTTCCCGTCCGGGCACATCGCGGCCAGCCTCTGCATCTGGGTGGCGATCGCCGTCATCGTCTTTCCGCGGACCGACCGGTGGTGGCGGTGGGTCTTCGTGGCGCTCGCCGTGGTGATGCCGGTCGGGGTGGCGATCTCCCGGATGTACCGGGGCATGCACCACCCGACGGACTTCATGGGCGCGATCCTGCTCACCTCACTCTGGATCGGGCTGTTGTACTGGGTCATGCGCCCCAACGAGGACGTCCGGCAGGGCAACCAACCGGCCATCGAGTCGGAGGACGTGGACACGCTCGACGACGAGCTGGCTCGGGCCGGCCAGCCGGGCTGAGCCAGCCGTGCTGAGGGTGATGACCTGGAACATCCGGACCGGCGGCCGGGACCGTGGCGGTCCGGACCGGCGCGAGCTGGTGGCCCGGGTCATCGCCCAGCAGCGGCCGGACGTGCTCGCGTTGCAGGAGCTCGGTGGCCTCGACGTCGTGGGCTTCGCCGGCGGTGTCGGTCTCCGGCCCTACCTGGCCCGTTCCTGGCTGGGGCAACCGGTCGCGCTGCTGGTGGCCCAGCGGTGGCCGGTGCTGGCCGCCGCACCTGTGCGGCGGCCGTTGCACCACGCGGCGCAGCGCGTGGTGGTGGGCACCGACGCCGGTCCGTTGACGGTGCTCGGCACCCACCTCGACCCGTATTCGGGCACTCGCCGGCTGGTCGAGGCGGGGTGGCTGGCCGCCGCCCTGCGCCGCCGTCGCGACGGCCTGGCGCTGCTCGCCGGTGATCTGAACACCCTCGATCCGTACGTCGGACACGCCGAGCAGGTGGGTCGGCTACCGCCCGCGTACCGCCGCCGGCACCTGCGCCGCGACGGGCGGACGGTGGAGACCCGCGCGGTGGCCCGGCTGCTCGCCGCCGGGCTGGTGGATCTCGGAGCGGACGCCGGACCCACCGTGCCGACCGCCCACGGTGGTGCCGAGTTCGCCGACATGCGCCTGGACTATCTGCTCGCCACCCCCGAGCTGGCCACCCGCCGCACCCACGTGGGAGTGGTCCGCGACCCCGACACCGAACTCGCCTCCGACCACTACCCCCTACTAGCGGAGTTCGCCCTCACCCCGCCCGTCACAGGAGCAGGTTGAGCAGAACCGCACGCAACGTCTCCTACAACGGCCGCCTCGGCGTCGGGGCCAGCACCACCTTCGGCTTCCTCGGCAGCTGGAACGGCACCAATTCGGCTCCTGCGGTGAGCTGCGCCGCGAGCTGACCGCACCTCGTCTCGATGGCCGGGCCGAACCGGGTCCGGCCACCGAGACCGCCGCTTTTCAGCGACCTCACAGGCCCACTCGATAGGGTGCGCTGGTCCGCGTCCGCTCCCCATGGGAGTTCGGGCACCAGACCCCGCAGGAGTACCAATGGTCTTCAAGAAGATGCTGAGCGCGTTGGGCGTGGGCGGTCCCAGTGTGGACACTGTCCTGACCAACCCGAACACCCGGCCCGGGCTTGCTCTCGACGGTCAGGTCAACCTGCTCGGCGGGGACGCCGCGGCGGACATCGAGCACATCGCCATCGGTCTGGTTGCCCGGGTGGAGGTCGGCGAGCAGGCCGGTGTGATGGAGTTCCACCGCCAGGTGGTCAGCGGGCCGCTGCAACTCGCGCCGAAGCAGACGCTGTCCATCCCGTTCCAGCTTCCACTGCCCTGGGAGGCCCCGATCACCGCCGTGTACGGGCAGCGGCTGCACGGCATGTCGCTGGGGCTGCGCACCGAGCTGGCGATCGCCCGCGCGGTCGACAAGGGCGACCTGGACGAGATCAACGTGCACCCGCTGCCGGTGCAGGAGCGCATCCTGGAGGCGTTCCTCCAGCTTGGCTTCCGGTTCAAGAAGGCCGACCTGGAGCGGGGCGTGATCCACGGGGTGCAGCAGACCCTGCCGTTCTACCAGGAGATCGAGTTCTTCGCCGGGCCGCAGTACGCGCAGACCATCAACGAACTCGAACTGACCTTCGTCACCAACCCGCACGGCGTCGATGTGGTGCTGGAGTGCGACAAGCGCGGCGGCTTCCTGGCGCCCGGCCACGACGTCTTCGGCCGCTACCAGGTGGCGCACACCGACGCGGAGCGCTCGGACTGGGTGCAGGTGGTCGACGGCTGGTTGCAGGAGACGATCGGCCGCTTCGGTGCCATGCGCGCCCAGGCGTTCGGCCCGCAGGGCTACGGCGGCGCGCAGAAGTTCGGCCACCCGCATCAGCGCCGGGGCTCCGGCATGGGTGGGGTGGTGGCCGGCGCCGCGCTGGGTGCCGCCGGTGGCATGGTCGCCGGCCACATGATCGGTAACGCGTTCGAGGGCGCCGAGGACGACGTGACCGAGGCTGCCGGCGACTTCGGTGGCGACTTCGGTGGCGGTGACTTCGGCGGCTTCGAGGAGTTCTAGGCACGACCTGACGGTGGCCCTTCGGGAGAGATCCCGAAGGGCCACCGTGCGTATGCGGGCCGGTCGCGGCCCCGCCGGTACGGGGGTCACCGCCCCCGCTTGCGCTCCTCACCGGAACGCTTCGCGCTGCCGGCCTTGGCCAGTCCACGGCTACCCAGGTAACCGAGGGTCAGCAGGGTGATGAGGAACCACGCCTGGCCGGGATTGTTCAGGTTCAGCCCGTACGAGCTGGTGCCACGCCAGAAGGCGGCGATGACCACGGTGGTGACGGCAGCGGCGTAGATCCAGAACTCGGTGGTCAGGAACGCCTGCTTCGTCTCCGTACCCGGTGCCGGCATCGGTTCCCGGTGCCCGTCCTGCATCATCGGCATCTGACGGGTGGGTGCCTCCTGCATGGCCGCGGGGTTCTGGACGTCCTGCACCGGGCGGTTCATCGGCCTGGTGGATGCAGCCTGCGTGCTCATCTGTCCTCCTCAGGATTGATGAGTCGTAACCTGCGACCCTCGCCCCGCTACCGCGTGTCGGCCACGGCGCGGTTCGCGCACTTGGCGGGGGCACCCCGCGTCTACCCCTGCCGGCGGGGACAGTAACGCCGTCCGGTCCGCGATTCCCGCTCTGATCGCCCCGCTCGGCGGTCCGGCCGTTCCACCCGCGCGGGGCCCACTACGTGCGTCGCCCGCGCGGAGACTCACCGCAAACCGTTGCGGATGGCCACGCCGACCAGCAGATCCGGGGCGTCGGTAATGATGCCGTCGACTCCGAGGTCGATCACCCGTTGCATCACCGCGGCGTCGTCGATGGTGTAGGGGATCACCTTCAGGCCGTACCGGGCCTGGAGGGTGCGTACATCCGGCTGGTGGAAGTACGTCGGGTCCTGCCGCAGGTACACGGGTTTGCCGCGCCGGTCACCGGGCACGCACCGAGACCGACCCTTCTGCGAGGTGATGGATCGTGCGTGAGGACGAGATGCGACAGGACGCCGCCCGCCGGGCCGAGGAGCGGATCGCCGGCGGCGGGTACGGCGAAGGTGCCCTGGACGAGGTGACCGTGCCGCCGACCGACGTGGAGAGCCAGTTGCAGCGTGACGACCCGGACGACCCGGCGGACGTGCCGATCGACCCGAACGTGCTGCGCGACGGTGGGCCGACGCGCGGCCAGGGCGCGATCACCACGACCGGTGGCACCGCCGGCCCGGCCAGCGCCCGTCGGGTGGCCCGCCAACCGGAGCGCCATCGCGGCAAGGTCGCCCCGACGACCACCGGCGACGCCACCACCGGCGGCCTGACCACCCCGGCCAGCGGCCCCACCAGCGACAACTCCACCCCCACCACCCACCAAGGCAACTTCGAATAACCCACCCACTCGCCCACCCACCTTGTTGATCATGAGGTTAACGGCGGGTTTGATCTCTGCGAGTGCCGCTAACCTCATGATCAACGCCGTCAAGCGGTGAGGGTGGTTAGGCGTTGGGTGGCTCGGGTGAGGGCTACGTAGAGGTCGCTGAGGCCGCGGGGGGACTCGGCGATGATGCGGTCGGGGTCGGCCACGATGACCGAGTCGAATTCCAGGCCCTTGGCCTCGGCGACGGTCAGCACCACCACGCGACTCTCCAACTCCGGTTGCTCACCGACGGCCGCCTCGGGCAGGGCGGCCATCAGCGCGGTACCGAGGTCGTCGAGCCGGCCGGCCGGGACGATCACTCCGAGCCGCCCGTCGGTCAGCCCCGCTGCCTCGGTGGTGGCGACCGCCACCAGCTCCGCGCCGAGCGACTCCGCCGGCACCGCCCGCTGTTGCGGCGGGAAGCCGCTGGAGCGTACGGCGCGGGGCGGGCGCAGCGCCGGATCGATCTCGTGCAGTACCTCCGCAGCCACCTCCATGATCTCGGCCGGGGTGCGGTAGCTGACGGTCAACTCGGTCAGCCGCCACCGGTCCGCCACGTACGGGGCCAGCGCCTCCGCCCAGGACGGCGTGCCGGCCAGCGCACCGGTCTGCGCCACGTCACCCACGATGGTCATCGAACGGCTCGGGCAGCGGCGCATCAGCAGCCGCCACGCCATCGGCGACAACTCCTGCGCCTCGTCGACGATGACGTGGCCGAACGCCCACCCTCGGTCGGCCGCTGCCCGCTGTGCGGTGGTGAGCCGGTCCGCCTCCTCCTGCCGTTCCAGCAACCGGTCGGCGTCGAGCAGGTCGGTCACGCCGAGGATCTCGCCGCCCTCGGCCTCGTCCTCCACGTCGATCGAGCGGGAACCTCGGGCGATCTCCAGCACACCCTCGGCGTACTCGCGTTGCAGGGCCCGGATCCGGTCCCGGCGGGCAGCGGCGGCCCGGTCGTCCTCGCCGAGCAGCTCCGCCGCCTCGTCCAGCAGGGACACGTCCGCCGGTGTCCAGCCGCCCGGCTCGCGATGCAACGCGGCCCGCTCCGCATCGGTGAGCATGGGCGCGGCGGTGTGGATGCGCTCGGGTGCGGCGTACAGGTCGGCGAGCAGGCGTTGCGGCGTGAGCACCGGCCACAGCTCGTCCAGGGCCGCCCGGACCTCCGGCTCCTCGCGCAGCTCCCGGCGGATCTCGGCGCGGTCGGCCTCTTCGAGCAGGTTCTCCCCGCCCAACGGGTCGGCGCCGATGCGTTCGGCCACCTGGTCGGCGAGCGCGTGAATGACCTCGATGTCGAAGACCGTACGGGCCAGGTTGTGCGGCCGACCGCTGCGCCGGGCCCGGTCACGCGCCGCACGCACGGTGGTCGGGTCCAGGACGAGGACCTCCCGCTGCGGCAGTTCGATCTCCACCGGCTCGTCGGGCACCCGCTGCCTGTCGCGTACGGCGTTGGCCAGCACCTCGACCATCGTCAGGCGGCCCTTCAGGGCGGCGGTGGTGGCCGGCTCGGCCCGGTGGGCGCTGACCCCCGGGAAAAGGTCGCCCTGGGTACGCAGCAGCACGCCCGTCTCCGCCAGCGCGGGCAACACCTGCGAGATGTACCGCAGGAACGTCACGTTCGGGCCGACCAGCAGCACGCCCCTGGTCGACAGTTCCCGCCGGTGGGTGTAGAGCAGGTACGCGGCCCGGTGCAGCGCCACCGCGGTCTTGCCGGTGCCCGGCCCGCCCTGCACCACCAGCACGCCCGGCAGGTCGGCCCGGATGATGCGGTCCTGCTCGGCCTGGATGGTCTCCACGATGTCCCGCATCCGGCCGGTCCGGCTGGCGTTCAGCGCCGCCAGCAGCGACGCCTCACCGGTCACCTCCTCGTGAGCGGTGGGGGAGGCGGTGGCCAGGTCGAGCACCTCGTCGTTGAGGCCGACCACCTTCCGTTGCCGGGTACGCAGGTGCCGACGGCGCCGGATGCCCTGCGAGTTGGCGGCGGTGGCGAGGTAGAAGGCGCGGGCGGCCGGGGCACGCCAGTCCATCAGCAGCGGCTCGTAGTCGCCTTCGGTGTCGAAGATGCCGATTCGGCCGATGTAGTGGCGCTGGTCGCTGTCGGTGTCCAGCCGGCCGAAACAGAGGCCATTCTCCACCGCCGAGAACTGCTCGACCTGGTCGGCGTACATGCGTACCGAGCTGTCGCGCTGTGAGCGGGCCTGCAACGTGCCGCCGGTGGCCCGCAGTTGCTCGGTCAACCGCGTCGCCGCCTGGTCACGTAGGTCGTCGAGGTGCTGGTAGAGCATCGAGACGTACTCCTGCTCGCGGCCGATCTCGTCGTCGGACGGCGAACCGCCGGAGTGCCTTGACAATCCGTCTCCCGATTAGCTAGAATTCGCATTCAGAACGGCTTTAGGAGCCGTTCCTTTTTTATGCCTGAACTGCCAAAGATAGCGCGCTCCGACGGTCAGCGGCGCTCGGTACAGACCTCGCCGGAGCGGGCCACGGTGTCCGTGGACCAGGCGACCGCGACCGTGAAGCAGTAGTCGAGACTGCGGTTGAGCCCGTAGACCACGAAGCTGTCGCTGCCGGCAGGCAGATCCGCGAAGGGGTTCTGCGGCTGGCCGTTCCGGCCACCCGAGACGATCACCGGCCCCTCCGCTCCGGCCGGGTAGGTCCACCGCAACGTCACACTGTCCCGGTTGTCACGCAGCGACAGCCCGGTCGGCGGGGCACCCGGGGATGCGGGGGGAGCATCGCTGGCCGTGGCGGTGGCCGTGGCGGTGGCCGCCGGGGGTGCCGCGCCGCTCGGGTCACCGCTGGCCGCAGGTGGCGCCGGATCGCCGCCGCCGACCCGGGACACCCCGGCGATGACCGCCGCGGCACCGAGCAGCACCACGACGACTCCGGCCGCGACGATCAGCACCAGCCGGTTCGGCTGGGCGTCCGACGCCGCTACGGCGGCACGGCGTACCGGCACCGGCAGCAGGCGCGACGGAGGCCCGGGGCGTTCCGGCTCGACCCGGCGCAGCCGGTACACCCCGGGCGCCTGCGGCGTACCGGTCAGCCCGACCACGTTCGGCGGTACCGCACCGCCCGCTGGTGGCGGCGGCTCCGGATACGGGTTCGGACCGGGTTGCTCGACCGCCGGCCCGACCCACCAGTCCTCGGGCGGCCCGGCCGGGCCGTCGACCGGCTGCCGTGGCGTGGGGACCGCTGAGGTGGCACCGGTGGCCGAGGGATCGGCTGACGGGTACCCGTGGCTCGGGTGGTAGCCCTCCGCCGGGTGCTCCTCCCGGGCGGCGTGGTGAGCCGCCCGCCACCGCTGCTCGTCCTCCTCCATGGCCCAGGACGGCGCGGCAGCGGTCCCGGCGGGCTGCTCCGGCGGCGGTTCCTCCGATGTCACCGCCCAGGTCGGTGGCCAGGTGTCGGTCGGCGGTTCGGGATCGTGGTCGGGCCAGGCGGTCGGTGAACCGGGTGACTCGGCCCCGGCCGGCGGGGGCGCTACCGAGGTGGTGTCGTCGTCGGGCAGGCGCGGATGCGGCCAGGCCGGCGCGGGTGGGAGGTCGTCGGCCGGCGCGGTACGGGCGGACGGTACGACCGGTTCCTCCACGCTGACCGGTGGAGTGTCGGCGCAGACGTGGTCCGGATTGGCCGCCGCCCGGGCCAGCGTGGCCACCTGGGCAGCCAGCGGGTCGTCGGCGGGAAGATGCTGGCGGGCCAGTTCACGGGCCAGGGCCAGGTTGTCCTGCGCCTCGGCGAACTGGCCACAGTCGCGCTGCATCGAGCCGAGCCGGGCCAGCATCTTGATCCCGCTCGGGTGCCCGTCGCCGTAGACCTCGCGGTGCAGCTCCCACGCGTCCTGGATCCGGTCGCGGGCGACCTGGCACTGACCCCGGGCGTACTCCACGGTGGCCAGATCGGCGTGCGCGGCAAGCACCCGCAGCGACTCCGGCCCGTCCGACGCGGTCAGCTCGATGATCACTTCCTGGTACAGCCGCGCCGCCCGCGACCAGCTGCCCACCCGGTGCAGCACCGCCGCCAGGGTGGCCGCGGCGGCCACCGTACGCGGATCGGAGCGGCCGTAGAGCCGGCCGCTGGCGGCGTACGCGTAGGCGGCCCAACCCCGTGCCGAGTGTGGCTCGCCGAGCGCGACCAGCACCCGCGCGTGCAGGCTGGCCGCCTCGGCCAACTCGGACGTGGCGTTGGCCGGCCGCGGGTCGGCGCCGGAAAGCGCGTCGGCGAGCAGCCGTTGGGCGCCGGCGAGATCGCCGGCGGAGACCAGGTCGTGCGCCTGATCAGTCAGTTCACCGAAGCCGGAAGGCACGCCCCATCGTGCTCATTCAGCGACGTTTAGTACAAGACCCGCGCCGGAGTGGTTCGGTCAGGATCCGGTCACGCTCACCTCAGACGTTCGGCCAGCACCTCGCTGATCCGGCGCAACTGCTCTACCTGCGCCGGGCTGACGTGGTCGAACAGATGCCGGCGTACTCCCTCGACGTGGCCGGGCGCGGCGGCGGCCAGCTTGGCGAAACCCTCGTCGGTGAGATGGGCGATCTGGCCGCGCCGATCGGTGGGGCAGTCCTCGCGACGCACCCAGCCGACCGCCTCCAGGCGAGCCACCGCATGCGACAGACGACTGCGCGAGGAGCCACTGGACTCGGCCAGCTCGCTCATCCGCAGCCGACGTTCGGGTGCCTCGGAGAGTCGTACCAGGATCTCGTAGTAGGCGTGTGGCATCCCGGCGTCGCGTTGCAACTCGCGGTCGAGCGTGTCCATCAGTGCCCGGGAAGCGGTCAGGAACGCCCGCCAGGTGCGTTGTTCGTCCGGGTCCAGCCAGCGGGTCATGACCAGCATCATAACCCAATAGTTGAACACTCAACAAAAAGCGGGCTAGCCTTGGCGCATGGGAATCCATCGCCTCAACCACGCCGTCCTCTACATCAGCGACCTTGAGCGCAGCGTCGCCTTCTACCGCGACGTGCTGGGCTTCCGCCGGGTACCGATGACCCCCGAGGGTTTCCGGGGTGCCGCCTTCCTCCAGGCGCCCGGCTCCACCAACGACCACGACCTCGGCCTCTTCGAGATCGGTGCGAGCGCCGGTCGGTCGACCGCCGGCCGGGCCACCGTCGGCCTCTACCACCTGGCCTGGGAGGTGGACACCCTCGACGAACTGGCCACCACCGCCCGGCGGCTGACCGAGGCGGGCGCACTGGTCGGCACCTCCGACCACGGCACCACCAAGAGCCTCTACGGTCAGGACCCGGACGGGCTGGAATTCGAGGTGGTCTGGCTGGTCCCCGCCGACCAGCTCGACGACGCCGCCCTCGCCGCCCGGACCAGGATCGGACGCCTCAACCTGACCGCCGAGATCCAGCGCTACGGCGGAGACACCCGGGGTGGCGTCGGCATCTCGGTCCCCGTGTGACACGCCGTCCAGGCGGGGCCGGCGTGACGGGTTGCGGTAGAACGGCAGGATGCCGACCGACGCCGTAGGGCACGCACCGTTCCTCCGACACCTGGACAGGTGGCTGCCGGCCGCGCTGCGCCGCGCCCGGCGAGCCACCATCGCCCTCGGGTACGACGGCAGCGACCCGAACCTGGCCGAGCAGACCGTACGCCTGGCCGGCGAGCACGCCGAGCGGCTGCGCGGCTGCCGGCTGACCGTCCTCGTGCTCGCCGAGGGCACCGAGGAACTACCGGCTCGACTCGGTGCCGCCGAGGCGGGACTACCGGCCGAGGTCGCCGTACACCTGATGCCCGGCCCGCCGACCCGGCTGCCGGTGGCTCTGCGGGCAGCCGGCGCTGCGGGCGCGCCGGTGCTGTCCTACCTGGAGGCGGATGATCCGGTGGCGCTGACCGCCGCCGCGAACGGGCGGGCCGCCGAGGCGTTCGTGGTCGCGGGGCCGACGGCCGCCCCGCGAGCGGGGCTGATCGACGCCGGATTCGCGCTGGCCACCGAGGTCGAGCTGGTCGACGCCGACCGGCGGCTCGGCTTCGGCACCGGATCGGATCGCAGCCTGGAGGAGCTGAAGGAAGCCCTGTGGGCGAGCGGGTTGCGGTTCCGCGACCCGTACGGCGAGCCGCTCTCACCGGCACTCCCGGTGGATCCCACACCACTGGGCCGTGCCCTGCTGGCCGAGCTGACCCGGCACGGCCCGCGCACGGTCACCGAGCTGCGCCGGTACGCGGTGACGGAGACCGCCTACCGGGCGGTGGACGCGGTGCGGGCGCTGTCCGACCTGCTCGACAGCGGCCAAGCGACCCGGACCCCGCCGGACGGCCGGCTCGGCGGCGACGTGCTCGTCGCACCCGTGCGGTCAGGCACTTGACCACAAGTGAGAAGCCGGCGATCCGCCCGGGTCAGCGGAAACGGTCGCTGCGGGCAGAAACAGAGTCGGGGCGCCGGCCGCGCCGGCGCCCCGCTGAACGTCGGCGCTTCAGGACTTGTCCTGCTTCCAGTGCAGCGGCCCCGGCAGGTCGACGCGGTGCGCCTTGGCCCGCGAGTTCCAGGACCACCGACCGAGCTTGATGCTCCAGGACGAGAAGCCGTTCTGCGTGAAGTGCAGGGTCAGCGGTCCGAACTTCTTGCGCTTACGCAACATCACACCCATGTGGGGCTCCCTTCGAGACTTCCCGTACGGGCTCGAAGATGCCCGTTGCGTCGATTCGCCAAACCAGGCCGAATCCGCAGTGGAGAATCAGCCGCTCGGCTGGTCGACGAACAACACCCGGATGATGCCGCCGGCGCCCCGGCGGCAGCCGGGCGAGTGGCCCGTCAGCAGTCGCTCGGTGCGCAGGGTGGGGTGGGCATCAGCGGGGTTCCCAGGCATCCGGCAGGGTGGTGAGGCGACGGACGTGGGGAGGCAGCCGGCCGTCCACCAGGTCGGCGAGGCTCACCTCGTCGACCACCCGGCGCAGTGCCGCGCGGACCGCCACCCAGAACTCGGGCAGGTGCGCTGCCACCCCTTCGTACCGTGTCTCCTCTGGACGCCGGCCGCGTACGCCGGCCAGCGGGCCCTCCGCCGCGCGCAACACCGCGCCGACGGTGATCTCGCCGGGCGGTCGGGCCAGGGTGTAGCCGCCTTCCGCGCCGCGCTGGGCCCGGACGATGCCGGCCCGGCGCAGGTCGGCCAGGACCGCCTCCAGGAACTTGCGGGGCATGTCCTGCTCCGCGGCGATGACCTGGGCGGACAGCAACGCCGGGTACGTGGCGGCGAGGCTCAGTGTCGCCCGTGTCGCGTAGTCGCCACGCGCGGAGATCTGCACCCCGCCATCATGCCCAATGTGCGGCGGCCGGTGCCGCGTCGAGCCGGCCTGATCGCCCAACGGCGCGTCACGTGCGCTGTCCTGCCCGGTGGACGTCGATTCGGCCGTCGACGGATGGGCGGGGACGCACCATCGGTGCCGGGGCGGGCCGCTCACGGGCGGCCCGGAACACGCCCGGGCTCATGCCGACCTCGCGGGTGAAGAACCGGCCGAAGTTCGTCGGTTCGGTGAAGCCGAGCTGTCGGCCGATCCGGGCGATGGGCTCGTCGGTGGCCGCCAGCAACCGGCTGGCCTGGAGCGCGACCCGCTCGTCCACCACCTGTTTCGCGCTGCGCCCGGTGATCGCCAGGCAGGCCCGGGTGAGGGTACGCACCGAGCAGCCCAGCCGGTCGGCGTAGTCCTCGACCCGGCGGCTGGTCTGGTAACCCCGCTCCACCTCGCGGCACAGCCGCTGGAAGGTCTCCTCCTCCGGGCGCGACGTCCGCCCCGCTCCGGTGGGCAGCATGCTCAGCCGCAGCAACAGCACGCTCAGTTGATGACGCAACAGGCGGCGGGCGGTCCGGGTGTCCCGGTGCCGGCTGGCGTCCACGGTCAGCTGGCTGACCTCGTTGATGATCGCGTCCTCGTCCTCACCGGCGAGCTGGAACCGGACCGGCACCTCGTCGGCGTCGACGTCGAGCCCGTGCAGCGCCTCCGGATGCCAGCGGACCACCGTGGCGTCCAGCTGGGGCACGGCACAGCGCAGCACCTGGCCGGGACGGATCCGCAGCAGCGTGCCGGGCCGGCACGGCAGGGCACGAAAATCCACCTCGGCGAGCCCGTGACCACTCGTGGTCAGCACGATCAGCTCGCGGTCCAGCAGCACCGGTCGTCGCCACCCGGAGTCGGACGTGAGATCACCGAGGGTGATCGTGTCGATCTCGGCCGAGTTGGCGGCAGCCTCGGACAGCGCCGTGGCTAGGTGACCGGAAGGGACCATCACCTGCGACGTTAGCCCGAGGCTGGCCCGTACGCATCTCTCGCCACCCGGGTATCGCGGGTCGCGGTGCCGCTGGGCGCACAGGGTTGTCCCGAATGCGGCGGGACGGTTAGGTTACTGATCGGTAGTGACCTGGTCGTCGTGGCGCCCGCGCGGTCCGTGACGGCGGCCCCGACGCCGGCTGCCCAGGCCGGAAACGCAAGGGGATGGCATGAAGGATCTGTTCTCCGTCGAGGGCAAGACCGTCCTGGTCACCGGCGGCTCCCGGGGCATCGGCCTGATGATCGCCCGGGGCTTTGTCACCGCCGGGGCGCACGTCATCATCTCCTCCCGCAAGGCCGACGTCTGCGAAGCGGTGGCCAAGGAACTGTCCGCGTACGGCCGCTGCGAGGCGATCCCCGCCGACCTGGGCCGCGACGAGGGCGTGCAGCACCTGGCCGCCGCCGTTCAGGATCGGGTCGACCAGCTGGACGTACTGGTCAACAATGCCGGCGCCACCTGGGGCGCGCCGCTGGAGAGCTACCCGGAGAGCGCGTTCGACAAGCTGTGGGCGGTGAATGTCAAGTCCGTCTTCCGGCTGACCACCGCGCTGCTGCCGGCCCTGCGCGCCGCGGCGGGTCCCGACGACCCGGCGCGGGTGATCAACATCGGCTCCATCGACGGCATCCGGGTGCCGCTCATGGAGGTGTACGCCTACTCGGCCACCAAGGCGGCGGTGCACATGCTGACCCGCAGCCTGGCCCACCAGTTGGCCGGCGAACAGATCACCGTGAACGCGATCGCCCCCGGACCGTTCGAGAGCAAGATGATGGCGTTCGTGCTCGACGACCCGGGCTCCCGCTCCGCCATCGAGGCCCAGATCCCCCTCGGTCGCATCGGCCGACCCGAGGACATGGCCGGCACCGCGATCTATCTGGCCTCCCGAGCCGGCGCGTACCTCACCGGCGCGGTGATCCCGGTAGACGGCGGCCTGACCACCCACGGCTGACCCCACCCGCCTCCCGCTCGCCTCCCCGCTCGTTTCGCCGCTCGCCTCCCCGCTCGTTTCGCCGATCATGCAGTTGTGGTATCTGCCATAACGGGCAAAATAGCGGATACCACACGCCACAACTGCATGATCGACGAGGCGTTGGTGGTAGCGGGACTGGGGACTGGGAGGGGATGGGCGGGGGCCGCGCGGATTCGGCAGATTCGCGCGGCCCCGGTTGTCGGTCTGTCAGCGACCGGCGAGCAGCCGGTTCACCGCGGTGTCGACGTCCAGGTGCTCGGCCTCCCGGCCACGCGGAACGACGACGTAGGTCCGCCGCAGGAAGCGCACCAGCACGCTGCGGGGTACCTCGAACAGGGCGTTGCCGTCCGGCGACGACAGCGCCAGCGCGACGAAGTCGCCGCGCGGGGTGGCCCAGGGCCAGACCCGTACGTCCCCGATGCCCGCCGGCTCGTCCAGCCCGGTGACCAGCAGTTCGCGGGCGAATGACCAACTCACCGCCTCGCCGCCAGCCGATTCGGCATGAAACAGGACATGGACCGCATACGGGTCCGCAGGGTCGTAGCGCAGACTGGCGCGCACCGGCAAGGCGGTGGCGTCAGGTGCGACGAGCCTTAGCGACGTCTCGACCTCTACGGTCGTCGGTCGGATGACACTCATGAACGTTCTCCCCCCGGCACCGCTGCGGAACGCGCGTGTTCCGCTTTTCCCATCCTCAGCCGCTACTCCTGGCTACGCTCCGCCATGCGCTGACTTCACCCAGTGGTGGGAAGGGGGTCGGAGGGGCCTCGCGAACGTGAAAGTTCATGTAGGATTTCCGATTCTGCCCAGTGGGTTCATCCTGCCCGGCATCGGGTTTGTTGAGTCGTCGACTTACTCCGGTAACGTCCAGTCGGCGGTTGCAGTGACGGGCCCGCGCCACACTGGGGCCTGAAATGGTCGCGGACGCCATCCTCAGTGGATGCGTCGACCCGGCGAGACCCGTCGAACGTCGCGGTCCACACAGCCGAACAGCGGGGGTACGGGGTGCCGAAGAAGCGGAGAAGCCGGCACGGTCGGTCAGTGATCGACCGCGGTCGGGTAGGTGAGCGCGGCGCGGCAGCTGTCCGGGTGCGCAACGGACGTGGCTACTACCCGGGGGGAAGTCGGGATAGATCGACCGGGACGGGGCATCGTGGGGAGATGGCCAGTGATGTGCAGCGCAAGGGGGGTGGTGTCGCCGTGTCCGAGCGACGCGACCCGCCAGCGTGGCGACAACGGATAACCACCACCCTCACCCTGATCCGCGCCAACCCTACCGGCCGAATCGCGCTGAAGATCATCTTCGGGGTGCTCGGCGCCATCGTGGTCACCGTCGGCATCGCCCTCATCCCGCTGCCCGGCCCCGGCTGGCTGCTGGTGATCGCCGGCCTCGGCATCTGGGCCGTGGAGTTCCACTGGGCCAAGCGCCTGCTCGCCTTCACCCGCCGCCACGTCCACGGCTGGACGGGCTGGGTGAAGAAGCAATCACTGCCCGTACGCCTGGTGATCGGCTCGGTCGGCCTCGTCTTCGTCGGCGCCGTCGCCCTGCTGTCGATCAAGTACAGCCTCGGCATCGACGTGATCGCCCAGGTGCTGCACTACCTCGCGACCCACTGACCCCGGGTTCGCGGTTCGCGCGCCGGATCGGGTAGAGTCAGCCGCGCTGAGGGCGATTAGCTCAGCGGGAGAGCGCTTCGTTCACACCGAAGAGGTCACTGGTTCGATCCCAGTATCGCCCACCGATAGTCCCTGAGCTGGGGAAACGTGAGTCCCTGGTTGGCAGTGCGCGAACCACCTCGGCCGGATGTGCAGTGGGCTGGGAAAACGCGTTCTTGCGAAGTGCGGGTCCGCGTAGCGGTCGCGTGAGGCAAAGCCGATGGTTCGGTCGTCTGCCTACACTCGGCCGGCGTTGATTTCGTTGCTCTCTTCCTCACGACTGGACCCGAGTCCGGACGCCTGGTCTCGCCCCATCCGGTGTCAGCGATGCTCTCGCCCGAGGTCGGCGACCGGAGCAGCGTCGGCTGCCCTGGCGGCCGGCACCCGCGCTGTGCCAGCGGCAGATGCTGATTGCAGCTCCGCCGTTTTCGATTTCTTGAGCTGCTTATTGCCGCGCTGTCGCCTCGCCGCCGCGAGGTGCGCCTGTCGAGACCGCTAACTACTCGACGTGACCACTCTTCGTACACGTGATCTTCCCGACAGTGTCGGTCAAACCACCCAGATCGCCAGTCGTTGATATTGACATTCGAAGATGCGCAGGTCAGGGTGGTGATCATTTCTCACGGGGCAGGCTGTAATTTTGCCTAGTTCCATTGTGTCCTTACATGCTCGGAGGCGGTCTCGTCGGTCGCGCTGGCCAGTCGTCGCGTTGACGGTCGCCGTGCTCGGGTCGGGGCTTGGTGTGGTCGATGGGTCCGATGCCGCGTTCGCTGCGCCTTCGTCGGTCTCGGATTGTTCGGTGACGGTGGCTGCGGACGAGGTGGCTGCTGCGGCGCTGGCTGCCGAGTGTGGTGTGCCGGTGGAGGCGTTGAGTGAGCGGACCGAGTTCGAGCAGGTGGTGGTGGAGCCGTCGGGCTCGCAGACGTTGACGGTGGCGGCGGTGCCGCAGCGGGTACGCCGGGGCGATGGTTCATGGGCGGCGATCGACCCGACTCTGTCGGTGTCGGGCGGTGCGGTGGTGCCGGCGGCGACGTTGGCGGATGTTCGCTTCTCGCCCGGCGGGTCGGGACCGATGGCGACGTGGCGGAAGGGCGGTTCGTCGTTCACGGTGTCGTGGCCGTTGGGGGCATTGCCGCCACCTCGGCTGACCGGTGCTACCGCCGTGTATGAGGGTGTGCTGCCTGGGGTGAATCTGCATGTGACGGCGTTGCGGGAGGGGTTCTCGCACGCGGTGGAGATTCTGACTCCGGCTGCAGCGGCGAACCCGGCGGTGCGTCAGATCCGGTACGCCCTCGGTGGGGATCTCCAGGTTGAGCCGGACGCCGACGGTGGGCTGCGGGTGGTGGATCCGACGGGGGAGACGGTTGCGGTCACGCATGCGGCGTCGATGTGGGACTCTTCGGTGCTTCCGGGCGAGGTGATCGCGGCGCGTGCAGTCGGCCAGGCGGAGGCCGAGCCGGCGTCGGGTGCGGAGCCCGGTGTCAACTCTCGTCGCACGGGTGTCGAGGTGCAGGTTGATGATGGCGAGTTGACGGTGTTCGCCGATGAGGCGATGTTGGACGACCCGTCAGTGACGTGGCCGGTGTTCGTGGATCCGCCGTTCAACGGGTTGCGGTCGAAGTGGGCGTACGCGAACAACTCGAACGACAACTGGGACGTGGGCAACCGGGCGTGGGTAGGCCGCAACACGTATGACGGGGTGTTGTACAGGTCGTTCTTCGACTTCAACGTCTCGGCGTTGCGTGGTACGCAGATTCTGTCGGCGAAGGTGACCATGAAGTTGGACCACTCGTGGTCGTGTGATCCGACGTGGGTGCACCTGTACCGGACGGCGGCGATCACGGTGTCCAGCGGGGCCCGGATGGCCTGGTCGACGCGGCCGTTGCCGTCGTCGCACTGGCTGGACTCTTGGGAGGGAAACGCCAACGAGGCTAGCGGCTGCCCCTCGATCCAACCGGACGCGGACGCGGTCTTCGAGCGCTCCAACCTGAGAGACGATGTGCAGGACCGGGCGACGGCGAACGCCACGACCTACACGGTCGGGTTGTGTGCCTGCAACAGCGACGGCGAGTATGAGTCGACGCAGGAGCGGTGGAAGAAGTTTCATACCGCTCACACCTATCTGATCGCGACGTACGACAAGAAGCCCAACCCGCCGGCCCCGCAGCCGCTCAAAACGACGACCGACTGCTACAAGGCTTGCACGTCGCCGGCAGTGGTACGCACGACGACGCCGACGTTGCGGGCGAACGTGTCGGACCCCTACAACGGGAACCTGAAAACCACCTTCGAGGTCCGCACCTCTGCCTCGGCGTCGGCGACGCTGGTGGCGGGCAACTCCTCGTCGCCGACGACAACTGCGGCACCGGGCACCGCGGAATGGCGGGTGCCGTCCGGGCTGGCCAACGGGTCGACCTACTACTGGCGGGCCCGGTCCAAGGACGAGAACAACCTGACGGGTGACTGGTCGGGGTGGCAGACGCTGAGCGTGGACACTGCGCCACCGGCGGTGTCATCGGTGTCCTCGACGCAGTACCCCCTGCGGGAGTGGGGCACCGTGGTGGGCACTGCGGGTACCTTCGCGGTCAGTGGCGGGTCGGATATTGCGGACTTCACGTGGTCAGTGGACAGCGGCTCGGCGACCACAGTCGCGGCGTCGGGCACGAACCCGAAGACGATGTCGGTGACGCACACTCCGGCCACGGACATGGTCCACATGCTAAACGTGCTGGCCAGGGACATCGCCGGAAACGTCAGCCCGACGCACCTGCATCAGTTTTGGGTGTCACCACTGCCGAACAAGTACGCCCGCTGGAAGCTCGACGAGCTTTCCGGCACGACGGCCGCGGACTCGGGCTCTGGTGGTAGCGCGCTGTCGCCTGGCACGGTGTCCGGCTCTGCCTCGTTCGGGCCGGGCTACCTCGGCAACGCCGCATCGTTCACCGGGACCGGTGGTCAGATCACCACCACCGGGCCGGTGCTGGACACCACCAAGAGCTTCACGGTGATGGCCTGGGTCCGCGCCTCCGACCTGGCGGCACACGACTATCAGATTGCGTTGAGCCAGGACGGTACGACGGCCAGCCGGTTCCAGCTGATGTACAACAAGGACGCCAACGGCGGCGCGGGCGGCTGGTGCTTCGCCATGCGCCCGACCGATGGTGGGTTCTCCACCAGCGCCTGCACGGATGGCGCCGCATGGGGGCTGCCGACCAACGGAACCTGGGTGCACCTGGCCGGTGTGTACGACGCCGCCGCGAACAAGATCCGCGCCTATGTGATGGGTGACCCGCTCAACTGCGGCGGTGAGACCGCCGAGACATCCTTCACCGGCACGTGGTCGGCTACCGGATCGTTCGCGATTGGCCGCGGACAGTCGTCGGGTGCGGCCGCGAACAATTGGCGTGGCGAAATTGATGACGTCCACGCCTTCCAACGGACGTTGTCCGCTCTGGAAATCTGCCAACAAGCCGTCCAGTAGTTCCCCCGGGATCCCCGGGCAGCCGCGCTGACATTGGCTGGTCAGGCTCGCCCGTCACCTCGGTAAGGCTGCCCGGGATCCTCCGACTCGTGTGTCG
This sequence comes from Micromonospora sp. ATLC16, assembly GCF_057196645.1. Taxonomy (NCBI): domain Bacteria; kingdom Bacillati; phylum Actinomycetota; class Actinomycetes; order Micromonosporales; family Micromonosporaceae; genus Micromonospora; species Micromonospora sp. ATLC16. The sequence goes on along the minus strand of NZ_JBXUOW010000048.1, from coordinate 7,361 downwards.
CCGGCTCGTCACGTTCCCAACTCCGGTCCGTCGCAAGAAGCATGCATAGGGGAGCAGCGCAATGAGGGTTGCAGTCGATGGTCCGCCGCGGCGGGCCAAAGCAAGGCCGAGTGTCGGGACCCGGTGGCGGTGGTTGTCCGCGCCGTTAGCGGTGGTGCTGGCGGTGACGCTTGTCGACCAGCCGTCCGCTGCCGAGGCGACGCCGAAGTGGGATCCGCCAAAGCCGAAGGATGTTGCCGGGCTACGGGTTACCGATGCGAAGCCGGAAACCGCACGCGCGGCGGCCTTCCCGCAGTCGCGGGTGGTGCGTGGCGCACGCCCGGTGACCTGGCCGCAGGCGGGCACAGCAACGGCCCGCCCCACGGCAGCGGGTGCGCATCGGGCCGGTGACCTACCGGTGACCGTATCCGCAGTGGAGCCGGAGGGCTTCGGTGCGCGAGGTGTGGCCGGCCCGGAAGCGGTGTCGGTGCGCTTGTTCGACCGTGAGGCGACGGCGCGGGCCGGTGTGCAGGGTGTGCTGTTGAGCCTGGGCCGCGCGGACGACAAGCCGGGCGCCGGCCGGGTGGCGGTCGGAGTGGACTATTCAGGGTTCGCGCACGCGTTCGGTGGTGACTGGGCGTCGCGGCTGCGGCTGGTGCAGCGTCCCGCCTGCGCGGTCAGCACCCCGCAGCTGCCGCAATGTCAGACGTCTACGCCGGTGCCGACGGTGAACGACCCGAAGGCGTCGACCTTGTCGGCCCAGGTGAGCCTGTCCGGTGAGGCGGTGACGCTGCTGGCGGTACAGGCGGACTCCGGCGGCGACAACGGTGACTACAAGGCGACCGATCTCTCACCTGCCGGTACCTGGGATGTCTCGACCCAGGCGGGTGATTTCGCCTGGTCGTACGAGATGCGCATGCCTCCAGGGCTGGGCGGTCCCGAGCCGACGGTGAGCCTCGCCTATTCGTCCGGCAGCGTGGACGGGATGACCGCGATGTCGAACAACCAGGGCGGCTGGGTCGGCGACGGCTGGGCATCCCTGGCCCGGCTTCATCGAACGGCGCTACGCCTCCTGCGCGGACGACAACCCGAGTCACAAGACCGGCGACCTGTGCTGGTTCAACGACAACGCGACACTGTCGATGAACGGCCGGGCAGGCGAGCTGATCCGGGACGGTTCAGTGTGGCGGTTGAAAGACGACGACGGCACGAAAGTCGAGCGGCTCACCGGCTCGGCTCGGGACAACGGGGACAACGACAACGAATACTGGAAGCTCACAACCACCGACGGGGTGCAGTTCTACTTCGGCTACCACAAGCTGCCAGGCTGGTCCTCGGACAAGCCGGTGACCAACTCGACGTGGACCGCCCCGGTGTACGGCAACAATTCCGGCGAGCCGTGCTACAATTCGACGTTCGCCAACGCCCGCTGTGACCAGGGGTGGCGGTGGAACCTCGACTACGTGGTCGACCCGAACAACAACTCCCTCGCATACTTCTATAAGAAGGAGCCCGGCGCGTACGGGCGTAACCTGACGCCGACGCAGCGGACCACCTACGACCGGGGCGGCTACCTGGACCGTATCGAGTACGGCATGCGTGAGGGCACCGAGTACAGCGCCGCCGCGCCGCTACGGGTGCTGTTCGAGACGAAGGAACGCTGCCTGTCGAACTGCTGGACGGGCACCGCCTGGACGTCGGACCCGAAGCCGAACTCGTGGCCGGACACCCCATGGGACCAGTACTGCAAAGAGTCTCCGTGCAACGAAATTAACGCGCCGACGTTCTGGTCGGCGCGGCGGCTGTCCAAGGTCACCGCGCAGCTGCGCAACGGCACCTCGTCGTACCGGGATGTGGAGTCCTGGGCGTTGCGGCACGAGTTCATCAACGCCGGCACCGGTGAGAGCACCCCGATGTGGCTGCGCGGGGTCATCCGCACCGGGCATGTCACGACCGCCGGCGGTGTCGCGGTCTCCGACCCGGAGATCACCTTCAATCCCGGGGCCGAGCCGCTGGCCAACCGGGTCGACGGGCCGGCGGATCAGCGCACCGAGCTCAACCGGTGGAGGATCAAGCAGATCCGCACCGAGTCCGGCGGCGACATCCTGATCACCTACTCGGGGCACGACTGCACCCGCAGCAGCCTGCCGACGCCGCACTCGAATACCAAGCGGTGCCTGCCGGCGTACTTCTCCTGGCCGGGCAGCGGCGACCCGACCCTGGACTGGTTCCACAAGTACGTGGTGACCCGCGTCGATCAGGACGACCTGGTCACCGACCAACCGCCCCAAACGACCTTCTACGACTACCTGGACAACCCGGCCTGGGCGTATAACACCGACGAGTTGACCAAGGACAAGCATCGCACCTGGGGCGATTGGCGAGGCTACGGCCGGGTACGCGTGCGCCAAGGCGACCCGACCAACGGCCTGCAAACCGCCGTCGAGTACCGCTACCTGCGCGGCATGCACGGCGACAAGCAACCCACCGGCACCCGCGACGTGCAGGTGTCCGGCACCTGGGGCGGGTCCATCACCGACCACGAAGCGCTACGTGGCTTCGTGCGGCAGGAGATCACCTACAACGGCACCAGCAGCAGCGGCGTCAACGGCGCCGAGGTGTCCTCCACGGTGAACGAGCCGGTGCGGGTGGGACCGACCGCCACCCGGGAACGAAACGGGGTCACCACCCGCGCGTGGCAGGTCAATACCGCCTCGACCCGTACCCGCACCGCCCTGGCCGTCGGCGGATTCCGCACCACCAAAACCGCTACCACCTACAACTCGGACGGCTTCCCGGCCGAGGTGGACGACTTCGGCGACGAGGACGCCACCGGAGACGAGACCTGCAGCCGAACCAGCTATGCCCGTAACGCGGCCACGTGGATGCTCGACCGGGTTAGCCAGACCGAGGTGCTCTCCGGCACCTGCGCCGCTGCCACGAAACCGGCGAACCCGACCACGGTCCTGAAACGGACCCGAGCCTTCTACGACAGCTACACCAACGACTCGTCGTTCGGCGCCGCACCGACCCGAGGCAACGTGGTCCGCACCGAGGACCTGGACCGGTTCAACGGCTCCACCCCGGAATACGTGCGCACCGCATCGAACACCTACGACAACAACGGCCGGATTGCCTCGACCACCGACGCCCGGGGTTACACCACCACCACCGGTTACACCACGAGCAATGGCGGGTTGGTGACCCGGACGGTGGTGACCAACGCTCTGACCCAGGTGACGACCACGGATCGGGAGCCGGCGTGGGACCTGCCGACGAAGGTCACCGACCCGAACGGGGCGGTGACTGATGAGACGTACGACGGGCTGGGCCGACTCACCAACGTGTGGCAGCCAGGACGGAACAAGGCCACCCAGACCCCGCATATGAAGATCAGCTACCTGGTCCGCAACAGTGGTGGTCCGACTGCGGTCACCACCGAAACGCTGCTGGTCACCGGCAGCACCTACCGGAAGTCCATCGAACTCTTCGACGGATTCCTCCGGCCACGGCAGACCCAAACGCAGGTCACCGGCGGCGGACGCCTGCTGACCGAGACCTTCCACAACGCCCGCGGCGAAGTGGAGTGGACATCCGCCCCCTACCACGACACCACCAACGCCGCACCATCGACGACGCTCGGCACGCCGCAGGGACAGATCCCATCGATTACCGAAAAGAAGTACGACGGGGCGGGCCGGCAGACCGCCGAAGTCCTCAAGGCGCTCGGGGCGGAGAAATGGCGCACCACCACCATCCACGGCGGGGACCGCACCCACACCACCCCCCCTGTCGGTGGTACCGCAACTACCACGATCCTCGATGCCAAAGGTCAGGTCAGCAAGCTGCGGCAGTACAAGGACCGGGCCGACGTGGGCTCGACCGATCCGGCCGAGTACGACGAGACGCGGTACACCTACACCCTGCTCGGTCAGCAGAAAACCGTCCGCGACCCTGAAGGCAACACCTGGTCGTACCGCTATGACCTGCGTGGCAGGGAGGTGGAGTCGATCGACCCGGACAAGGGAACGACGACCTCGACCTATGACGCGGGCGGCAACATCGAGACCACTACGTCGCCGACGGGCACGGCAACCGCGACCGTGACCCTCGCCTACACCTACGACGAGCTCAGCCGTAAGACCACCGTGCGCGACGGCAGTACAACTGGGCCGAAGCGGGCCGAGTGGGTCTACGACACCCTGCCCAACGGCAAGGGCAAACTCACCTCCGCAACCCGCTACCTCGGCGGACAGGCCTGGATCAACCGAACCGACTCCTACGACGCCTACGGCCGACCCACCTCCACCTCAACAGAGGTACCAGCGGCGGAATCGCAGCTGTGCGTGGCGGCAGCACCAACCCCCTGCGTCTACACCACGACCACCAGCTACCGGGCCAACGGCAAGGTCCACCAGGTCACCCTCCCGGCTGCGGCGGACCTGCCGTCGGAGCGGCTGACGTTCGGCTACAACGACGTCGACGCTGAAGCGTCCCTGCTGTCGCCTGTGCAGATCTACGAGGCGGTGACCTACAACAAGCTCGACCAGCTCACCGGACGCGAGTTCGGCGCCTACGGCTACCGCGTCGCGGTCACCTCCGACTTCGACGAACCCACACGTCGGCTCAAGGCGACCAACGTGGTACCAGAGCTGAAGCCGGAAGCGGCGAACTGGACCTACGACTACGACCCGGCCGGCAACGTCACCAAAATCAAAGAGCAACCGCAGGGACAGGCCGCCGACAACCAGTGCTACAGCTACGACTACCTTCGGCGAATGACCCAGGCGTGGACACCCCACACCGGTGACTGCGCCGCGACTCCCACTGTGGCCGGCCTCGGTGGCCCGGCGCCCTACTGGCACTCCTGGACGTTCGACGCCACCGGTAACCGGCTGACCGAGACCCGACACGCCACGACCAACACCCTCTACACCTACACCCACCCGCCCGCAGGCTCGCCCCGACCGCACACCGTCACCAACATCACCGCCACCGGCGGCGCCACGTGGAGCCGCAACTACAGCTACGACAACGCAGGCAACACCATCACCCGACCCGCCACCAGCGGAGCCACCCAAACCCTGTCCTGGAATCCTGAAGGACGCGTCGACAGCATCACCGAAGGCGCCAGCGCCACCAGCTTCCGCTACGACGCCGACGGCAACCGCCTGACGCGAACCGACACCACCGGGAAAACTCTCTACCTACCCGGCGGCCTGGAAGTCCGCTACACCAACACCACCACCGCCAAAACCGCAACCCGCTACTACAGCCACGCCGGCGCCACCATCGCCGTACGCACCAGCAACAACCTGCACTGGATCATTAGCGATCACCACGGCACCGCCGAACTCACCATCAACGCCACCACCCTCGTGGTTGCCAAACGCCGCACCCTGCCTCACGGCGACACCCGCGGCAACACCACCGGCACCTGGCCAACCACCATGGACAAAGGCCTCGTCGGTGGCACCAAAGACCCCACCGGCCTCACCCACATCGGCGCCCGAGAATACGACCCCTTTCTCGGCCGCTTCATCAGCGTCGACCCCATCATGGACCTCACCAACCCCCAGCAGATACACGGATACGCGTACGCCAACAACTCACCTGCCACGTACAGCGACCCGAGCGGCCTGTACTTCGAAGAAGGTAGCCACGGCCACGGGCAGCGTGGCTACGTCACCAAAACCTCCTCTGGCAAGAGCAAGGTGAAAGTCACCGGACGGTCGGTAAAAAGCCTCTACAGGTCTGGCGGTACAAAGAGATACCAGCCCGTCATGAGGAACACGATCAAGTCGGTGAAGATGTCACGCGAGATCACGTCGAGGGAGGTCGCAAAGCTGATGGGTGAAAGGTCGGCAGACCGCAAGCAGGTTGCGGCATCAGTACAGGGTCCTACATTGCACCCCTTTGCTACCTGGTCTGTTTGTGGGATTTTCTGCTGGGGCATCACCGGCAATGAGGAGGGCTTGTATTTCGAAGCTGGCGGACTCGGCTGGGGTGGCGTGGGCTACACGACCGGGGTGACCTCAGCGGCGCCGTCAGAGATGAAGAGTAAGGGGTATGCGCAAATCTGTGGTGCGGCAGGTATCGGCGCTTGCTACTCGACTGGGCCGACGGTTGATGGAGGCAATTGGCATGGTACGGCGATCACGGCTGGACCTGGAAAGAGTTTCTTCCTAGGGGGGATGGGGTCGTGGAGGGTGGTCGAAGGAGACTTCATAAGCCCCGGACGTAGTAAAGCGGCTCAGGAGGCGTTTAGCCGTAGTGCGGGAGGGACCATGTCGAACGTCTTCATCCACACGGCGATATCAGTGCTGTGGCGATAGCGCCAGCTAGTAGCCGGGACGGATTAGAGGAGAAGCGTGTCGGTGGATGACAAGCTTAGGAACTCACTACCACCAGGGGCGAGGCGGACGCTCTTCTACCGTCTGACGGTTTGGTGGATTCGACTGCTACCGATTGTATTCATACTATCCGTGATGTTCCTTATGGTCGGTGGCTGGGTACTGGTTCTCTGTTATGTGGTAGGCGGGTTGCTCGTCACCTTGCCGGTGCGCTACGTAGCCCACACCAACTGGGGACTCAAACAATCGGACTTCGACGCACTAGTGTTGCGTGACGCGATAGATCTCCGTTTTTGGTGAGAACAGGGTGCCCGTGCAGGCCAAGCGCGGGCACCCTGGGTCGTCGTCGCCTGACCGGCGTCTCCTCAGCCCGACACGGTTGCTAACGGTTTACGACAGGCCGACGCGGCCAGACACCGAAAAGCAGCATAATTATCCCAGTTCCCTCGCCGAGCAGGAGGGGGGCAATTCCTGCGTCTAGCATGAAAACGAGAAATGCGGCAAGCTGCGTGATTAGGATTGTGCTTGCGAGGCGGATAAGCGTTTTCGTGTAGAGCCGCTTCACGACCGATTGGCTGATCCTATCTGCTATGGTTCCGGCTGCGACGAAGGGTGGTGCTGTCAAGGTCACGCTAATGAGGTATCCTGCGAAGACCTTCGAGTTCCACTCGACCGAAAGGCCGACTGCTAGGACGAGTGCCGCGCCGAGCGCGAGAAATACGGTAAGTATGGCTGCTACCACGAAACGTAGAATCACCAAGTGCTGATGCAGCTCTTCCTTCGTCATGGTCGGCCAGTGTGGCAATTCCTGTAACTTTCACAAAGGGTTCGAAAACGAGTACGGTGAATTATGGTTGGTTGCGTAGGCACTTGGCTCAATTCGTGATGAGACGCAGGTGCTGGTAGAGTGACGGCTAGCTAGTACGGCAGCCGCCATTGGTCGTCTGACCAGGGTGGACGGTGTGGGTGGGGTGGGTGAGATGGGTGCAGCCGCCCTGATGATCATGTGTGTGTGAAGACAACAAAATC